>SDWL01000175.1 GCA_004195315.1 Lutibacter sp. | reverse complement strand
AGATGTGTATAAGAGACAGGTAAACGATGTGTTTTACTAAAAACTTGTTTTCCACTTTGCGCATCTAACAAATCGGTAATATCATCCCATTCCGTAAACCCATATTCATTTAAAAGTTCAAATAAATATATTTTTGAATTGCTTAGTTTTTTTAATTCTGAAACATTGAAATGCAATTCATTGTTATGAATAGTTGTAACTTTTTGTTTCACATTTTGAATGTAATCTTTTATAATTTGCTGACTTCCTTTTAAGTTATTAAGTGTATTACTAAATGTATCTAACAAATTAGGATTTAGTTCTTTTAAAATGGGAACTATTTTATGACGAATTTTATTACGAACATATCTTATGGAAGAATTGCTGCTGTCTTCACGCCATTCAAACTTTTTCTTAGTAGCATATACTATAATGTCATTTCTAGTAAATGGCAGCATAGGTCTAACAATATTTCCATTAATTTCAGGAATTCCTGTTAAGCCATCTAATCCAGTTCCACGAGTTAAATTAATAATAAATGTTTCAATAACATCATCTTTTTGATGTGCAGTAATAATATAATCAATATCGTTTTTTGAGCAAATTTCATAAAACCATGCGTAGCGTAAATCACGAGCTGCCATTTGGGTTGAAATTCCGTTTTCGGTAGCGTATTTTTCAGTTTCAAATTTTATTGTAAATGTTGGAACTTGTAATTTAGCGCCTAATTCTTTTACAAATTGCTCATCTTTATTGCTTTCTTTTCCACGTAAAGAAAAGTTACAATGTGCTAATGAAATTGAAAAGTTTAATTTATAAAAAAGTTGTGTTAAAACCACGCTATCTATTCCGCCAGAAATAGCAATCAATAATTTTTTATCAGTTAAAAACGATAAATTTTGATTTAAATGCTCTTTAAATTCAACTTTCATAAGTGTTGTAAATATAGTTATTTGGTGTGTAATAAAACATGTTTCATCGCTTTTGCTTTTAATAAGCACTCTTCATACTCTTTTTCAGGAATTGATTGTGCTGTAATTGCGCCACCAACCGAATAGGAAACATATTTTTTTGAAGCATTGTATAAAATACTTCTAATAATTACATTGAAATCAAAATTACCTTTTGGTGTAAAATACCCTACAGTACCAGAGTATAAACCACGTTTGGTTTCTTCCAATTCTTCAATAATTTTCATTGCTGAAATTTTTGGAGCACCTGTCATACTTCCCATTGGAAATGTGTTTTTAATAATATCAACTGGGTGAGTTGTACTTTTTACTTTACACGAAACGGTTGAAATTAATTGATGCACTTGCTCAAAAGTATACACTTTGCAAAGTTCATCCACTTTTACAGATCCTTTAATTGCAAAACGTGATAAATCGTTCCTAACCAAATCTACAATCATAATATTTTCAGCACGTTCTTTTGGGTTTTTTTCTAAAGCTGCAATTAATTTTTCGTCTTCTGTTTTTGTGATTGCTCTTTTCTCTGTGCCCTTAATGGGTTGGGAAATTATAAGTTCACCTTCTTTTTTTAGATAACGTTCTGGTGAAGCAGACAATAAATAATTATCATTCAGTTTTAAAAAAGTAGCAAATGGAGGTTTAGAAATTTCATTTAAATTCTGATAAACTTCAATAGGATTAATTGTTGAATTTTCACTGTAAAATTCTTGACAAAAGTTAGCTTCATAAATATCGCCTCTGTGAATATGGTTTAAAACAGTATTTAATTTTTGATAATATTCATCTTTATGAATGCGAAGTTTTATTTTAATTTGCCCTTTGACTTTTGACTTTTGACTTTTGACGGATTTTATTTCTTTTAAATCAGTTTCAATTTCATGTTGAAGTTTAGAAATATATTTTATTTCAACGGTATTTCCTTTTATGAGGAAAATTTTTTTAGGCTGAAAAAAGAATAAATCAGGAAAATGCAAACCATCAAAATTTGATGAGGTTAATTTTTCAACCTCATTTTTTAAGTCGTAGCCTAAATATCCAAATATATAATCGTTAACATTGGATTGATAGTCTTTTAAATGTTGAAAAGCATTTTTGTAATTGGTTTCAATTTTTGAAATAGCATCAACAGCCAATGCTGCGTCAAAATTAGAATGTTGTTGTTGGTAGTTATTACTATCAAGCCAAACAGCAACTTTAAATTTTTGCGCCCATTGTAAAAGTTTCGTTTTAAATTCAGAAATGTTTGTTATCTGAATTTTAAGACTGGTTCGTTGCACTATTTTATAGTTGAAAAGGTTGAAAGTTGAAAATTTTCATTGAGTTCTATAAATATATTATTATTCTATCTAACTTAAAAACTAACTATGAATTGCCCTGTCATTAACAGCCAAACACGCTTCTTTAAAAGCTTCTGTATATGTTGGATGTGCGTGTGATGAACGTGCAATATCTTCTGAAGATGCTCTAAATTCCATAGCAATCACGGCTTCAGCAATCATATCAGCAGCTCTGGCGCCAATCATATGAACACCTAAAATTTCATCTGTTTTTGCATCCGCTAAAACTTTTATTTGTCCATCAATATCCATACTTGCTCTGGCTCTTCCTAATGCGCGCATTGCAAAAGTGCCAGATTTGTAATTTACACCATCTTCTTTTAATTGTTCTTCAGTTTTACCAACGGTAGCAACTTCAGGCCAAGTATAAACAACTCCTGGAATTAAATTGTAATTAATATGTGGCTTCTGACCTGCAATTAACTCAGCAACCATAGTACCTTCTTCTTCGGCTTTGTGAGCTAACATTGCACCTTTTACAACATCGCCAATTGCATAAATATTTGAGACATTGGTTTGTAAATGTTCATTCGTTTCAATCTGACCTTGTTTGGTAACTTTAATCCCAATAGTTTCTAATCCTAATCCTTCAGTATATGGTTTTCTTCCAACAGAAATTAGCGTGTAGTCACCTTTAAATTCAACAGGATTTCCTTTTTTATCATCAGCAGTAACTATAACTTCTTCATCTTTATTTACAACAGAAGTTACTTTGTGACCAGTATAAAATTTAATTCCTTGTTTTTTTAATACTTTTTGAAGCTCTTTTGAAAGCATACTATCCATTCCTGGAATAATAGTTGGCATATATTCAATAACTGAAACTTCAGCACCTAGTCTTTTATAAACTGAACCTAATTCTAAGCCAATAACGCCACCACCAATTACAATTAAATGTTTAGGAATTTCAATTAAACTTAATGCTTCAGTTGATGTTATTACTCTTTTTTTATCTATTTCAATAAAAGGTAACGTTGATGGTTTTGAACCTGTAGCTATTATTGTTTTAGCTGCTTCAATCCGTTCAGAAGTTCCATCAGATTTTGTAATAGTAATATGAGTCGCGTCAGTAAAACTTCCGGTTCCTTGAAGTAAAACAATATTATTTTTATCCATTAAATAATTGATTCCGCCTGAAGTTTGTGCTACAACTTCGTTTTTACGAGCTATCATTTGCTCGAAATTTACGTTTAATCCATCAATATTAATCCCGTGAGTAGCAAAGTGTTTAGTAGCGTCATAAAAATGGTGTGAAGAATCTAACAATGCTTTTGAAGGAATACAGCCTACATTTAAGCAAGTACCACCAAGTGTGTTATATTTTTCAATAATAGCAGTTTTTAAACCTAATTGTGCACATCTAATTGCTGCAACATATCCTCCTGGTCCTGAGCCAATAACGGCAACGTCATACGTGTTCATAGTATTGTAGTAAAATTGAAGCGTAAAAATAGAATTTTTATCTATCTCTTAATGCAAAATTTTATTTATTTTATGATTAAATTTTCAAAAAGCAATTTGTACTTTTTGATAAGAAGCGGAAAATCAAACACATAAACAATTGACAAACAGCATAATATGATATTTGTCATATTATTAACACGTTATTGGTAATAAGAAACCATTTATAAATAAGTTACTTCCATTTGTTAATTTATACAAAAAAAAACGTTAGTAATTTATTAGTTAAATATTTTCTGGAGTACATTTGTTTATAATTGAGATAAATGTCCATCACAGATTTCTAATTTTTTTTACCCCACAGTTTTATTTATAGAGTTATATATTAGTTGTTTTGAACTAATATACCCTTCATAATTTTAATACCCAATATTAAACACCCCAATTTAATTGCCCCCAATAATAAAAATTAACACCTAATTTCTTTAGGTAAATGATATGCTATTATGGCGTTAGTATTTGTGACGTTTTTAAATGGAGTTTTTGTTGACCAGTTTATTTAAATTTAAAGATTATGAAAAAAATTACTTCTATTAGATTAATAACTTTATTAGTGTTGTTGTTTTTGACAAGGGTTGGTTATTCGCAAGATCCAGATCCATTTCCAGTTAATCATCCTGACTTAAGGGAATGTGGGGTTGCCCCCAATTATTATTTAGATTACTATAAATGTCCATCGGCTAATTATGAGTTGAATGATGTTTTTTTAAGTTTGACTGATGTAACGGGTTTTCCAATAGCGGAGAATTGTACAATAGGGGTTTCAGATGAAGTATTTATACTTTTAAATTATACTTCAAATTCAAAAAGTGATATTTACCACGCTAGGTTTTTAGGTACACTTACCCGAGATAACGGAACTGACCCACCAGTTATTCAAGAAATAAATAAATTTATTGGTACCGTTACTCCTGGAGCGGACCAAACCAAATTATTCGGGCCATTTGAATGGACTTGTGGTGAAGAATTGACTTTGAGTCGTACTTTAATTGTTTGGAAAACTTCAGGGGATGATTTAGAAATAGATTATGACTGTAGAACGTACAATAAATCACAATGTGAACTTCCGCAAACTATTGTTGTAAATGCACCATTAGCGGTTCAGTTTACATACAACAGTAATACTTGTGGATCTGGAAATTCAACACTTGTTCAGTTTACAGATAATACTAATGGAGGACTTAAGCCATATTCTTATGCATGCAGAATTGACCTGTACAAATACAACAGTAACATTAGATGCTTCAGGATCTACTTTCCAAGCAGCAGCAAGTTACTTATGGAATACAGGAGCAACTACAGCAACAATCGATGTAATTGCACCAGGAGATTACATGGTAACAGTAACAGATAGCGATAATGGATGTTCAGATGCAGAGACAGTAACGGTGTTACAAGATATCACAGAAGTCGTAGCAAGTATCACGGGAAATGCAGAATTGACATGTACAAATACAACAGTAACATTAGATGCTTCAGGATCTACTTCCCAAGCAGCAGCAAGTTACTTATGGAGTACAGGAGCAACTACTGCAACAATCGATGTAACTATACCAGGAAATTACATGGTAACGGTAACAGATAGTGACAATGGATGTTCAGATGCAGAGACAGTAACGGTGTTACAAGATATCACAGAAGTCGTAGCGAGTATCACAGGAAATGCAGAATTGACATGTACAAATACAACAGTAACATTAGATGCTTCAGGATCTACTTTCCAAGCAGCAGCAAGTTACTTATGGAGTACAGGAGCAAC
>SDWL01000174.1 GCA_004195315.1 Lutibacter sp. | reverse complement strand
AGATGTGTATAAGAGACAGGTTTTAAACTCCCTTTTATATTAGATGTAGTTTAATAGATGCAACAGAACCTAAATAATACTGCTTAATATACTGTAATATCTGATTACCAATTATGGCAAGAAGATCAAATTATATTAACAATAAATTTGATTAGTTTTTATTTTTTCTTGTAGGTGAAGGAAAAATAATTTCACTTTCATGACCATCAACATCAACTGATTGAACAGCGAAAAAATAATTATCTTTTGAATAAGGCAGTGTAATCTGGGTATCCTTTACAAATATTTTTCTTTCCCACAAAGGTTGATATGTTTCTCGGATCAACACATAATATCCATTAGGTTTTTTCCCATTTTCAGGTTCTTCCCAACTTAAACTAGTTGAATTGCTGAGACCTGCCATCTGAATTCCTACATTTTGTGGAGCATATGGGGCTGAAGCAAGGTTTGCTAAAGTTGCGAGATTAATACCTGCGTTTTTACGCACATATTCGTAATCTACAAATTCGGGTGTGTCTCCATAATGAATTCCGTTTTCTTCCCTAACAACTTGATGGGTACGGTCGTAGTTTTCATTGAACTCACAAATTCGAACAGCCGTAAATCCTTCTTTACAGAATGGTGTATGATCGCCTCCACGTCCAAATCGGTCGTTTCTATAAATAAGTGTTACGGTGAGTTGATCAACATATCTTTCACCAATTTCTTTAATATAACGAGCAAGTTGCCTTGCTTTCCCATCATTTTCTGCTGATGAAAATGCTCTGGCCCTAGCCATCTGTTTGGTTTCAAAAGCAGGTACACCTTCGCTAAATACACGAACTCTCATATTGTCATTAAGTAAAGTTTCGCTAGAGCCACTATTACCAATCATATCATTATTAAGCATGGCAACAAGGTTCCAATTTTCGGTTTTTGCTATTGATGCAATATGTGCAGCGCCAAGTAAACCATGTTCTTCACCAGATACAGCCGTAAAAATAATAGTTCCAGAGAATTCTTTTTTGGACATGATTCGAACCATTTCTAAAATAGCAGCTATGCCAGAAGCATCATCGTTTGCACCTGGAGCAGTAATATTTCCATCAGAATTATCAAAAGCACGAGAATCTAAATGTGCACTTACCAGAAATATTCGAGTATCGGACGGATCATTTCCTTTTAATGTGGCAATAACATTTTTGAGTTCTATTTCATTTTTAATGCGCTGTTTTTCACCACCTGTTTTGTAATTCATAAATTCAACACTCAACCTTCCATTAGAAGCAGGAATAGATTTTTCCATTTCAGATTTAATCCAATTCCATGCTGCTCCAATCCCTAGATTGGAATCGTTTTGCGTACTTAAATTGTGACGTGTTTTAAAGCTCACAAGTTTACGAACATAAAGCTCAATATTGTCTTTCGAAATTTCATCAACCATTTGTTTGATTTCAGGATCTCGATTGATGGTGGTTTGTGCAAAAGCTATTGATGTTAAAAATAGACTAAATACAATGGTTAATACTAGGTTTTTCATTTGGGAGTGTTTAAATAAATTAGGTTCGTTTGTGTAAACACGAATTTAGGATTAATTTGTTATAAAGAGGTTGGTGATATATAATTTAGAAAAGCTTTAAATAAGAATGAAATAATACAGAGATTATAGAAGTATATAGTTTAAAAGTAGTTGATTTAAGTTTTAAATTGTTATGCTAAAACAATATTTTAAATAGAGATGTTTTGATTAGGAATTGTAAAACTAAACGTACTTCCAACGTCAATTTTACTTTCCACCAAAATTGTACCGCTATGTTTTTCTACAAACTCTTTACATAGAATTAAGCCTAATCCTGTTCCAGCCTCCTTTTGAGTGCCAACTGTAGAAATATTTTCATCTATTTTAAATAATTTTTCAAGATTATCTTTTGGAATCCCTATCCCATTATCGCTTACGGAGACAATTATTTTATCAGTTTTCTCTTCTAGCTTAATGTTAATTTGACCACCAGATTTAGTGAATTTAATGGCATTTGAAATCAAGTTTCTGAGTATTGTGCTAATCATATCTTTATCTGCATAAAGAGGTGCAGAAAACGGCAATTCTTTAATAATATTAATAGATTTTTGATTGGCAACTGAGTTTAATAAATTCACTGTATCATTAATGAGATTTACCATTTCAAAATAAGAAGGATTAAATATCATTCTACCTGTTTGTGATTGTGACCATTCCATCAAATTTACCAGTAAATTCATTGCTTTATTTGAAGATTGTTGGATAATACCAGCATATTTTTCAATATGATTATATTGTTTTACCCTAACCTGCTCTACAAGAATATCACTAAAGCCTAGAATACTGTCAAAAGGACTTTTCAAATCATGTGCTATGATAGAAAAGAATTTATCTTTAGTGGCAATTAATTCACGAAGTTTTTGTTCGTTATTTACCCTTAGGGTTATGTCTTGAATTACCATTAAAACTGCAGGTTTATTTTCGTATATTATTTTGCCTGCTGTGATACTGATAAAAATATTTTCTTTATTTTTTTTGATACCAATGGTATCAAAAAAAGGATAGGATTTTCTATTATTAAAGTGATTTTTGAAAAAATGAATCAATTTTTGATATTCATTTGGTTCAAGTAAAGATTTTGATTTTAAATTGGAAATTTCTTCCGCAGAATACCCAAAAATATTGTTAAAAATAATATTTGCCCAATGAATTTGCCCACTTTGAATAATACATACCCCCTCAGAAATATTCTCCGCTATTTTTCTGAATTTTTCTTCACTTTTACTTATCTCTACTTCGGCTAATTTACTAACAGCTACTTCTTTTTGAAGATTTTGGACAAATAGTTTCATTTGATCTGCCATTTCATTAAAACTATTCGCTAAAATTCCAATTTCATCTTTCGATTTAACCTTAACTTTTATATTGTAATTTCCTCTAGCAATTTTTTGAGCAGCAATTTGTAACTGTAACAAAGGTTTAGTAATAGATTTGATAAAGAAAAGTGATAAAACCATCACAAAAATAAAAATAGCTAGCGTAATATAAAATGATCTTTTGGAGTTTTTTGATATGATATTATAATGCTTTTCTAACGAAGTATATACACTAACACGACCATGATTGATGTTGTTATATTCAATGGGAACGGTTACAATATGATAAGGTTTTTCTTTTATATTTATAATAGTATCTTTTTGATTAAATTTAGGAATAGTTAGTTTGATATTTGTGGGGTTATAGCTTCCATAATTTTCATTGTTATTATCATGAACTTCAATTAAAACTATATTTGAATCTTTTTTAGCCCATTCTAACGAGGCAACAATAACTTCATAATTATCGGATGCCATCCCAACACCAACACCAAACGCAATCATCTGAGCGGTACTTTCATATTTGTCATGCATCACTGCATTCAAAACCTTCTTTTCCATGTTTGGGTAATAGGTAAAAATAAAGATGCTTATTAATAATAATAGCATAAAAAAGCCGCTGAAAATTTTTAAACCTATTGTAGATGGAAAAATGATTCCTTTAAATTTCTTGCGCATTATCTTTCTATTCAGTTAGAATGTTATTATTTATTTGAAAGGATAGTTTGTGTTCCCGGGTTTATATCCATCTATAGTAATAATTTTGTAACTTTTATCTACATCGGCAAAATTAAGAATAGCAATAGCTCCTTTATTATCTAACACAAAATCATTTAGTTTTTTTACATTGTTAAACATTTTAGGAGCAATTGAATTTTTTCCTGAAAAGATTAAACTCATCCAGTGTTTTTTAAACTGCAATTTAGTTAAACCTAAAATATTGTTATTAAATGTATCTAAAAGGTCTTCGTGTTGTGCTAGCAATACTCTTTCCCCATTTGGGAAATATGTTTTATCACCCATGTACATCCTTTTTAGTTCTAGTACAGTTATATCATTTATTGGGTTATCAATGTTAACAACTATAACAACTTGAGCACTTGACACAGTAATTACAAACTGTATTAGGATAACACTTATTATTAACTTGATTTGAGTATTTATTTTAAATCTTTCCATATACCTAACCTTTAAAATGCTACTGCTATGGATAAAACAAAAACTTCATGATCAATTTTGGATGATGCTTGATATTGATTGAAATGCACTTCCCCTTTTAAATAAACATCCAGTGTAGCGGCAAAGTTCAATCCAAGAACCACTTTTTCTTCAGCATTTTTGGCAATACTGATATCAGGGTCAAAAAACTCGTATCTAGCAAAAGGAGTTAGTTTTTCAAATAAACTATAGCTTCCTTGCATATAATATCCTTTTAATTTTCGGTACTCGCCAGTCGGGTTATTCAAAGAATTAACTTTTTCAATTTTAGGAAAAATATACTCGGCCTCTAAATGAAGTTTAGAAATGTCATATTGAACGTCTAAACCAACAGTATTTTGTTTGGAATTTCCAACTAAACCGTTCTTATCCATGTAGTAGGAGGTTCCTAAAACTAAGCTATTTACAGGAGGTGTCAGAACAAAACGCCAACCTAATCCTTTATTTTCATTGTTGTCAGATTCAGATTCATTAGGTCCACGTCCGTTCCCTATATAGACTTGGTATCTGAGTTCCCAGTCTTTTAAATATAAATTACCCAATATTTGTACCCCTGTAGAAAATTTGGCAAAAACACGATCTTCAATCCCTTCCCCTAAATTTTTACTTCCGTAAATGGATTGGGGTAAAAAAGTAGATAAGAATGTGGGGGAGGCATCATGTCTTTCGTTATAAATACCAAAGGGAGTTAAGTATTTTCCTGCTTTGATTGAAAAAGCATCAGAATGTTTATAAGTAACAAAAGCTTTGGCTAAATAAATTTTTCCAGAACCAGATTTTGCAGTTAGGAAAGGTCCATGTTCCCATTCAATTTCTGTTGAAACGCTAAAATGGTTGTCTAAAATATAATTAGCTAAGAAATTTAAATGATGTTGATCAAAGGTTCCTCCCTCACCAATGTCATCTATATTGTTGAACTCAGTTTCAAAATCGAAAAAGCCAAAAGTGTGAATCTTTTTTTCCTGTCTCTTATACACATCT
>SDWL01000173.1 GCA_004195315.1 Lutibacter sp. | reverse complement strand
AGATGTGTATAAGAGACAGCTACAGGTCAAGTGGTGTTGGCTGGCGAAGTAAAATCTAAAACATATTTAGATGTTCAAAAAATAGCTAGAGATGTTATTAATAAAATTGGATATACCAAAAGTGAGTACATGTTTGATGGAAATTCTTGTGGTGTTTTTTCTGCAATTCACGAACAATCACAAGATATTAACCAAGGTGTTGATAGAGATTCTAAAGAACAACAAGGTGCTGGTGACCAAGGAATGATGTTTGGCTATGCTACTAAAGAAACCGAAAATTATATGCCTTTGGCTTTGGATTTAAGTCATAAAATTTTAGTGGAATTGGCTGAATTACGTAGAGAAAATAAGGATGTCACTTATTTACGTCCAGATTCAAAAAGTCAGGTTACTATTGAATATACTGATGATAATGTACCTTTTAGAATTAAAGATATTGTAGTTTCTACACAACACGATGACTTTGGCCCGAATGACCAAGCAATGTTAGCCGAAATTAAAAGTGATGTTATCAATATTTTAATTCCAAGAGTAATATCAAAATTACCCGCTTCATTAAAAGCTTTATTTAATGACAATATTGTGTATCATGTAAACCCAACTGGTAAATTTGTTATTGGTGGACCACACGGAGATACTGGATTAACAGGAAGAAAAATTATTGTTGATACTTACGGTGGAAAAGGAGCTCACGGTGGTGGTGCTTTTTCAGGAAAAGACCCAAGCAAAGTAGATAGAAGTGCTGCGTATGCAACACGTCATATTGCAAAAAATTTAGTTGCTGCCGGTGTTGCTGATGAAGTTTTAATTCAAGTCTCATATGCCATTGGAGTTGTTGAACCTATGGGAATTTATATAAATACGTATGGTACTTCAAACATTGAAAAAGCAGATGGTGAAATTGCTGAAATTATTGGATCTATTTTTGATATGCGTCCTTTTGCAATTGAAGAACGTTTAAAATTACGTCAGCCAATGTATTTAGAAACTGCAGCATACGGACATATGGGTAGAGAAAATGAAACGGTTTCTAAAACTTTTACAAATGTTGATGGTACCGAAAAAGCACTTGAAGTTGAGTTATTTACTTGGGAAAAATTAGATTATGTTGCCAAAGTAAAACAAGCTTTTGGATTGTAAAAAAATTATTTTGATAAACTATCATTCTGTATTTTAATAAAGTACGTTAATACTCTAGAAAAAGAAACTACATTTTAAGCTATGAATTTTGATTTTAAAAATTGGGTGGATAACCTATTGATAAACGGATTAAATATTAATCCTGATGAAATTTTTGTTCTAAGAACTACAATTTTATTTGCACTGCTTATTGTTTTTTGTTTATTTATAGGATGGTTTGGCAAAAAAATATTAAACTCTATAATTCCTAAACTAACATTAAAAACTAAAACACTTTGGGATGATATAATCTTTAACAAAAAAGTTTTAAATGCTGTTTCACATCTTTTACCAGCCATTTTATTTAACTTTTATACGCCATTAATTTTTTCAGACTTCCCATTTATTATACCCTTTTTAATTGGTATTACCAATATTTTCATCATTTTGGTAGCAGTTGAAATTTTCAATTCGCTTCTTAACTCTGCAACAGAAATACTGTTGCAAATTGAAAAATTTAAGGATAAACCCCTTAATAGTTTTAACCAATTAGGAAAAATATTTATTTATTCCATTGCAGCAATACTTATAATTTCAATTTTAATAAATAAGAGTCCTTTATACTTACTTAGCGGACTTGGAGCTATGGCGGCTATTTTGTTACTTATTTTTAAGGACAGTATTTTGGGATTTGTTGCAAGCATTCAACTTTCAGGAAATAATATGGTTAGAGTTGGTGATTGGGTAACAGTACCTAAATACGGAGCAGATGGAGATGTGATTGAAATTAATTTGACAACTATTAAAGTTCAAAATTTTGATAAAACCATTACCACAATACCAACATATGCGTTTATCTCTGATTCATTTATTAATTGGAGAGGAATGGAAGAATCAGAAGGAAGACGCATAAAAAGAGCGCTGAATATTAAAATTGATAGTATTGAATTTTGTTCAAATGAAATGTTAGAAAATTTTGAAAAATATCAATTAATAAGTGATTACATTCATAAAAAGCAAGATGAAATTAACACTTATAATGTTAAAAACACTATTAATAAACAAGAACTAATTAATGGCAGACATTTAACAAATATTGGTGTATTTAGAGTATATATAGAAGCGTACTTAAAAAACAATCCTAATATAAACAACAAAATGATCTGTATGGTTAGACAATTAAAACCAACTGAATATGGGGTTCCTATTGAAATTTATGCTTTTGGCAAAAATAAAGAATGGGTAAAATATGAAGAAGATATGGCAGATATTTTTGATCACCTTTTTGCAGCAACGAAAAATTTTCACCTTGAAATATATGAAAGACCTTCAGGTGGAGATTTTAAATTAAAGCAATAAACATTCCTACATCAACAATTTATTTACTTCTAATCATTGTAAGTACCATTTTAAAATTTTCAATTGCTTTTAGTGAATGAGGTATGTTTGCAGGCATAACAATAGCTTGATTAGCTGAAAGAATATTTGAAACTCCATCAATAATAATATCTGCTTTTCCATCTACTATATAAACTAGTGCATCAAACGGTGTTGAATGCTCGCTTAATCCTTCTCCTTTATCAAAAACAAATAATGAAACATTTCCATTTTCCTTTTTAAGAATATGTTTACTTACTACTGCTTTAGAATTGTAATTGATGTTTTCATCAAATGAAAATTTAACTCCTTTTTCAAATTCGTTGTTACTCATAATTCATTTTTAATTTATATTAAATACTTTTTAATGTTGTATTACTGGGCACAATTCACACAAAACAAACTTTCAGGCCTAATTAAAATTCTTCCTAAAGGAATTGGTTGTTTACATTTTAGACAAATACCAAATTCTTCACTGCCTAATTTAGAAAAAACACGTTTTAAGTTTCTTAGTTTGCCTTCTGCAAGTCTTAATGCTGCCTCAACAACGCTTTTATTATTGATAGCATCCATTCTAGAAACACGTCCAATAGCACAATCAGGTTCAATGGGTTTTGTTAATTCTTTATATTCATCAATTGATTTTTCAGTTAAAGAAATCTGATCAAGAAGTTTTTGTTTAATTTCTACACTATCCATAAATCAAATATAGTTATTAATTCAGAACTAAATATTTTTAAAGTTAGTATAAAAACAGTTCGTGATTATTTGGGTTTGCAAAACCATTGCCACTCCAACTTTTTGCGTCTTCAAATTCACTACTACTACCAAAACTTGTTATTAAACCTGTAAATCTTTGTAATGAATGTTTTAATCTTTGTTGTTGAGCAACACTACTAGTAAATTGATTTACTTTTTGTTTGAAGAATATAGCTGTAGTTGTTTAATAGTAAGTTAGTGTTACCATATATTTACAGATGCTTTCTTCAGTATTGTTATCTTCTTCTATAAAATCAACCTCAGAAACCTAGAAGAATCTTAAGAAGAACCAAAATTTAAAGCAATTCTTAAAATCATTAAAAAATAAAATGGGGAATCCGTTCTCATAATCTATTGTCAATTTATTTTTAGACTTTGAAATTTAAATTTCGCTTAATTGCGTATCTAATTTTAATATACTTTGATTCTAACTTGAATATATTTTATTTAAGCGGTCGTTTTTTAATCATACCACCCTTAGCATCTTTTATACTGTGCATTACAATAAATGCATCTTTGTCTATTTTATCAATTTCGGTGTGAAGTTTTGCCAATTCTAGCCTTGTAATTAACGTATAAAGTATGTCGGTTTCTTTCAAAACAGCTCCTCGTTTACCAAATCCTCGTTTACCATTATAAATGGTACAACCTCTTCCCATATTTTCAATAATAGCCAACCTAATATCTTCATTACTTTCAGAAATTATGGTGACTCCTACATATTCTTCAATACCCGAAACCACAAAATCTACAGTTTTTGAAGCCGCTAAATAAGTTAATATTGCGTATAAAGCAATTTCTATAGAAAAAACGTACGCTGCAATTCCAAAAATAAGAATGTTAAATACTAAAATTACATCTCCTATTGTTAAGGGCGTTTTTCGACTTATAAAAACCGCAAGCACTTCAGTTCCGTCAATTACAGAACCTCCACGTATTGCCAATCCAATTCCCATTCCTAAAAAGAAACCTCCAAAAACTGCAATAAGTAATTTATCATCTGTAATAACAAGAAAAGGTATAAAATGAACTGAAATTGCTAATAAAATAATTGCAAAAATACTTCTTATAGCAAACTGTCTGCTAATTGTAGAATATGCCATTAGTATAAAAGGAAGGTTTATAACAATAATTAATATTGAAAGCGATATTCCTGTTAATTCAGTTACAATAAGTGAAATTCCCATTACGCCTCCATCAATAAAAGAATTTGGAAGTAGAAATCCATTTAAACCAAAGGTAGCTGATGCTATTCCTATTAAAATAAAAAAACTATCACGTATTAAATGTGACAATTCAACCTTAGTATTTATAATTTCCCTTTCTAATTCATTTAGTTGAATTTTTTTCTTTTTAATTCTCCGTTTTGCAACTTCATTTATAATATATTGAAAAATTGGCTTCATATTTATTTCTTTACTTCTTTTGTGTTAATTTATAATTCTTGTTCATCCAAGCCATAGGAATATCTGCTTCAAAAATTTCGTTTCTGCAATCTATTCTATTTTCAAATTTACTTTCATTTTAAAACCTAATTTTGGTTTGATTCTCTTACAATTAATTCAACTCTAAGAATGTCAGTTCTCTCACTTTCAACTTTTTTTTAAAAGCGCTTCAAATAATAATTTCCCAGTACTTTTTCCTTGAAAATCTTTATCAACTATAATTGTTAATTCTGACAATACGTGTTTAAATACACTAGGTTATAATTTATAACAATGAATTTCTCCAATTAATTTGTTTTTATTTGAAGGATGATCTACAACAAAATGTATTTCATTTTTAGCTGAACTATTAATAATGGTATTTTTATATATATCATTAAGTG
>SDWL01000172.1 GCA_004195315.1 Lutibacter sp. | reverse complement strand
GTGTAATAATCACCATTTGATAAAACATTAACATAGAACCATGATAACGGGTTACCTTTTTCTTCATTAAAATATTTCTAAGTGAATAAAATACAGCCGAAATTAAACCAAAAAGAACACCTTTTGTATGGTTATTTTCAAGGTTAAATTCAGGAGATAAAAAGTAAACACCTATTAAAACTATAATACCTAAAAGTACATGTTTTACATTTAGTTTGGTTTTAAAAAATAGCGGTTCTAATAGCGCAGTAATTACTGGATATGTGAATAAAGAAAGCATTCCAATTGCAACATTTGAAAGTTGAAGTGCATAGAAATAAGTGATCCAATGCGCCCCAAAAAACAACCCACTTAATAGAATAGTTACCCAATCTTTTTTGCGTTCAATTTTTAAATCTATTTTTTTATACCAAATAAAAGCACCTAAAATAATGACTGCAAAAAGACAACGTAACCAGATAGTAACTGGTGGCGGCATTGAAATATATCTTCCTAAAATTCCAGAAGTACTTACCAGTAGAACAGCAATATTTAGTTCGATAACATGTTTTAAATGTTGACTTTTCACCTGTTGAATTATTGTTTTTTTAGAAGTAACAGTTAGAATTTATCAATAAGAATTCGTTTGTTTTATAAATTTTAATGCTCATTTCAATTTTCAATTTTTTGAAGTGTTTCCAGCGCTTTTTTAACCGAATCTATTTTAATAAAAGTTAACAATAAACGTAAACCGTTTTTAGTTTCTTTTTCTTTCATTACACAAATGGTTCCATTTTGCTGAACAAATTGCAAAATCTTCGTAAAAACTGGTGTTTGATAAAATGAACTCTGCTGATTTGAAACAAAATAACCTATCATTCTTTTTTGTTTTAAAATAAGGCGTTCTAATCCTAAATGTTTGGCAAGCCATTTTATACGAACACTATCTAATAAATCTACAACTTGTATAGGAATTTCTCCAAAACGGTCTATCAATTCCAATTCAAATTTTAGTAATGCTTCTTCGGTTTTTAGTTCGCTTAATTGATTGTATAAATTTAGACGTTCAGTAATTACATTAATATAATCATCGGGGAATAGAATTTCAAAATCGGTATCAATTAAAATATCTTTTACATACTCTTTAGGTTTTTTTGAATCGTCTTTATACAAGTCTTTAAATTCATTTTCTTTAAGTTCTTCAATGGTTTCATTTAAAATTTTCTGATAAGTTTCAAAACCAATTTCATTTATAAATCCACTTTGTTCACCACCTAATAAATCACCAGCACCACGAATTTCTAAATCTTTCATTGCAATATTAATTCCGCTTCCTAAATCAGTAAATAGCGAAATGGCTTCAATCCTTTTTCTAGCGTCATCAGTCATCATATGAAAAGGTGGTGTAATAAAATAACAAAACGCTTTTTTGTTTGATCGCCCAACTCTTCCACGCATTTGATGTAAATCTGATAAACCAAAGTTATTCGCATTATTAATAAAAATGGTGTTAGCATTTGGCACATCTAAACCACTTTCAACAATGGTTGTTGAAACCAACACATCAAATTCATTATTAATAAAAGCTAGCATTAAACTTTCTAATTTTTTGCCTTCCATTTGTCCGTGACCAATTCCAATTTTAGCATCAGGAACTAAACGCTGTAATAAACCGGCAACTTCTTTAATATTTTCAATTCTATTATGAATAAAAAATATTTGTCCGCCTCGTTGAATTTCATATCGAATAGCATCTCGAATTACTTCTTCGCTAAACCGAACAACATTACTTTCAATTGGATGACGATTTGGTGGTGGTGTATTTATAATGGATAAATCACGTGCTGCCATTAATGAAAATTGCAACGTTCTTGGAATTGGAGTTGCGGTTAATGTTAACGTGTCAATATTTTCTTTTATAGTTTTTAGTTTGTCTTTAACAGCAACACCAAATTTTTGTTCTTCATCAACAATTAGCAAGCCTAAATCTTTATATTTTATAGCTGAATTTGTAAGTTGATGCGTTCCAATAACAATATCAACAGAGCCATTTGCTAATCCTTCTAAAACTCCTTTTCGCTGATTAGCCGTTCTAAATCTGTTTAAATATTCAACTGATACAGGAAATTCGTTTAAACGTTCACTAAATGTTTTAAAATGTTGATAAGCTAAAATAGTAGTTGGTACTAAAATAGCAACTTGTTTTCCATTATCTACCGCTTTAAAAGCCGCTCTAATTGCAATTTCAGTTTTTCCAAACCCAACATCACCACAAACCAATCTATCCATTGGTTGTTCTTTTTCCATATCATTTTTTACATCTTGGGTTGAAGAAGATTGATCTGGCGTGTCTTCATATAAAAAACTAGCTTCTAATTCGTGTTGTAAAGAACTATCTGGATTGAATTGAAAACCCTTTTGCACTTTTCGTTTTGCATACAATTCAATTAAATTATAAGCAATATGTTTTATGCGAGATTTGGTTTTTTGTGTTAACTTTTTCCAAGCACCAGAACCCAATTTGTATAATTTTGGCGCTTTTCCATCTTTACCTGTATATTTTGAAATTTTATGAAGCGAATGAATGCTGATGTATAAAATATCACGATCTCCATAAATTAATTTAATAGCTTCTTGTTTTTTTCCTTCAACATCGATTTTTTGAAGTCCGCCAAATTTTCCAATACCGTGATCAATATGTGTTACATAATCACCAATTTCAAGATTGGTTAATTCTTTTAAAGTGATGGATTGTTTTTTAGCGTATCCGTTTTTCAATCTAAATTTATGATAACGCTCAAAAATTTGATGATCGGTATAACAAACTAATTTATTTTCTACATCAATAAAACCTTGATATAATGGAAAGACAAGGGTTTTATATTGAATTTCTGTATCAATATCATTAAAAATATCGTGAAAACGATCGGCTTGTTTTTGTGAATCACAAAACAAATAATTTTTAAAACCGTTTTTAGTATTTTTATGAAAATCTTCAATCAACAATTCAAATTGTTTGTTAAATGAAGGTTGAGGTTTTGTATTGAATTGTACAGCGTCATTCTTAACTTGATTGGGTATCTTTTTATTAGATTCTGAATGACTAGCATTAGCAATCTCAGCAAGCGTAAAATCTTGTAATTGTCTTTTTATCAATTCTCCATTACAAAATAATTCGTTTGGTTTTGTGTGGTTTATTACGGTTGACAGTTTTTCGAAAGCTTCTTCAGCTTTCACAAAAAGTTTATCTAGTGTATTGGAAAGTAATTCAATATCTTTTGAAAAAATAACTGTTTTAGAGGAAATGTATTTTAAAAAAGTTTCGCGTTTTTCAACCAATGTTTTAAGTTCAACATTGGGCATTATGCTAATTTTAGTTAACTTTTCAGTTGACAGTTGTGTTTCTATATCAAAAGTTCTAATGCTATCAACTTCATCTCCAAAAAATTCTATTCTGTATGGTTCATCGTGTGAAAATGAAAACACATCAATAATTCCACCTCTTACAGAAAACTCACCAGGTTCTGTAACAAAATCTACTCTGTTAAAATGATATTCAAACAATACTTCGTTTACAAAATCTAATCCTAATTGATCGTTAAGGTTTACTTTTAAAGTGTTTCTGTTTAGTTCAGCTTTGGTTACAACTTGTTCAAAAAGTGCTTCAGCGTAAGTAACAATAATGGCTGGTTTTTTACGAGAATTAATACGGTTTAAAACCTCTGAACGTAATAAAACATTGGCATTATTAGTTTCTTCAATTTGATAAGGTCTGCGGTAAGATCCCGGATAAAAAAGTACATCTTTATCGTTTAAAAGTTGCTCTAAATCGTTTAAATAATATGCCGCTTCTTCTTTATCATTAAAAATTAAAAGAAATGGTTTTTCAACTTTTTTAAAGCTTTCAGAAATAACAAAAGACAATGAGGATCCAACCAAATTTGTAATTTGAAAATGGTGATTCTCTTTTGATATGTACTTAACTAATTGTTTTTGCTCAACAACTTGTTCGTAAATTTTGATGATATTTTGCTTACTCAAATTTTACAAATTTTGCCAAAGGTAACATTTTAAAAAAAAGAAGAAAATATTCAGCGATAATTCTTAAATTTATAAATACTAATTAAAAAAATAAAATTATGTCTATTTCAGATTTATACCCAACAGGGTTACATCAACAAAATATTGGGCACTTTGCTGCTATTGTGAGACTCGCTTTATTGAATCATAAAATTAATCCTGATGAATATAAATTATTGGAAAGATTGGCTATTCGACTTGACATCACTAAAAATGAGTTTGAATCTATTTTAAAAAAACCAAGTAATTATCCTGTAAATCCACCAGCGAGTTATGATGAGCGACTTTCAAGGTTATACGATTTAACAAAAATGTTATTTTTAGATAAAAATCCAACCATTGATAAAACACCAATGCTTGACAGAATTGCTGTTGGTTTAGGTTTTCAAATTGAAAATGTTAGAGAAACAGTGAAAGAAGCTATTAAATTCTTTTTAAAAGAACCAGATATTGAAGATTTTAAAGCAGCTATCAAAAAAGTAAATTCAATAAAACATTAATCTAACTTTTAAAATATCTTATATTTTGATGTTTTTTTTATATTTGCATAAAAAGTGATTAAATGGGATTATCAGATTACAATTTAAGTGGTGAGCAAAAAAGAAATATTGCACACTTTGCAAGTGTTGTTAGATTGGCTTTAGCAGACAATGTTATTACTGAAGGTGAAGAAAAAATGCTGAAAAGGCTAGCGAAAAGATTTCATATTTTAGAAGAAAAATACAATGAAATACTAAAGAATCCTAATAATTATCCTCTTGAAACTCCCCAAGATTACAATGAGCGAATTGAAAACTTGTATGATTTAGCACGTATGGTATATGCTGACGGTGATGCTTCAGATGAAGAAAGGGATGTTTTAAAAAAAATATGTGTGGGGCTTTGTTTTCCTACAAATAATGTTGAAAAAGTAGCTGATGAAGCTATTCATTTAATTTTAGAAGATAATGATCTTGAAGATTTTACAAAAGGGATAAAGAGAGTGAATAGAATCTGTCTCTTATACACATCT
>SDWL01000171.1 GCA_004195315.1 Lutibacter sp. | reverse complement strand
AATTAACCGAAGAAATAGTAAAACGTTATTATTATGATGAAGGTGTTTATATGCAAAAGGCTTCATTTGATAACACTATTCTAAAAGCTGTTTCAATTTTAAATAACGATAAAAAATATAATTCAATTTTAAAAAAATAACGATTCAAGGATTACACAACATAACAAATACACTAATAAACAGATTAGTTGTATCTTTGAAACCCAAAAATAACCTATGCCACACACAAAAATAAAACATAGAACACGCGCCCAGGAATCGTCAAAAGCTATAGAGCGTTTATACATTTCAATGCGCCATTTATTTACTAGAGGTTTTTACAAACCAATGGGAATATCTGGAGATGCCTTACGTGAAGCATTATTAGTTCTTCGCCCTGAAATATACGGGTCAATAGCTGAAGAAAAAGTTGAATTAAATGGTTTAATTTATGTAATTGAAAGATTGCCAGCTGGAATTGAAGAGTGTAAATATGTTAATTTAACTGCTGATGAAGGTTATTCTAATTCACATTTTAAATCAATTATTCCTCCTAAACGTAGAAGAAATTGTTTTAGAATAGATAAAGATCAAATGAATATTGAAGTAACCCGTGGACGATCAGAAATCTATGATATTTTAACACACTTAACATTTTTATTTATTGAATCACATAAAATCGCCAATAGAGTTTTAGTAAATGATGAGGGAGAGACCATAAGAGAATGGAAAAAATTAGAAGATACAGTTTTGCATAACAGAAAGTTAACAGGTGATGATAGAGATATTATGTTAGCTCATATGGCAAGTGTTTTAGGAAGAACTTTTGAAGAAACACAAACCGTTCATGCAGATTTGGGTGTAGAAAAGAATCCAGATCGTTTTTTTCAAATTATTTATTGGCTAGGTCAAACAGCAATTAACGAGAAAGTTAATAATTTAAAAAGAGCCATTACTTTTAGTCCGGTATTACGTGAACGAATTGGGCATCATATTTATGGTGAAATTTGGGCAAACAACATTAAAGATGTTTTAAAGAAACAAGATTTATTAAACCGACCAATTCATATTATTAGCGCAAATATGCACAGTGTAATGAATTCTATTTACGCTCCAATTGTATTACCACAACTAATTAAAGATAACGATATCATTTCATTATTTAAGTTATTAAGTAATGATGATAATGAAGATTTACGTAAACAAGTAATGGAATATGCTGCGGAAAATGGGTTATTCTATATAAAAGATACCTCAGGAACTAATATAAATGTTCAAATTATTGATACTGAGAAAATTAATATGAATAAAACTCAATATTCAATTGAGAATAGTTTAAAAAATGATAAAAAGCCAGTACTAGTTGTAATGGATTACGCTTTTGGGGAGCAAGCTTATGAAACCATGGATGAACTTTTAAAACCATATGTTGATGTGAAAAATAAAAAACATCATCTTAATATTGAATCTGTTTCAATAATGGGAAAAGCAGGTATTTTAGAAGGAGGTAAAGGCGATATTATGATTCCTTCATCTCATATTTTTGAAGGAACAGCCGATAATTATCCGTTTAAAAACCAATTGAAGAAAGAAATGTTTGATGGTTGTGGAGTGAATGTATATACTGGTGCTATGGTTACAGTTTTAGGAACATCTCTTCAAAATAAAGATATTTTAAGCTTTTTTCATAATTCTACTTGGAAAGTTACAGGGTTAGAAATGGAAGGTGCACATTATCAAAAAGCCATACAAGCAGCAGCAAAAATCAGAGGAAATATATCTAAAAAAGTAAAGGTTCGTTACGCGTATTATGCATCTGATAATCCGCTTGAAACGGGAAGTACATTGGCTTCTGGAGGTTTGGGAACTACAGGAGTATTGCCAACATATGTAATTACTGAAAAAATTTTAAAACAAATTTTTTAAGAATTTAAAACCAAAGTTTTTTACATAAATAATGAAGAATTAAAGAATAAAATGAACAAAAGACTTATGAACGTACTTATTTTAGGATCAGGAGGTAGAGAACATGCATTTGCATGGAAAATAGCACAAAGCAAGTTGTTAAATCAATTATTTATTGCTCCTGGTAATGCAGGAACTTTACAATTTGGAACAAATTTAGATGTTAACCCAACCGATTTTGAATCTATAAAAAAAACGGTTTTACAAAATAATATTAAACTAGTTGTAGTAGGTCCTGAAGATCCTTTGGTAAAAGGTGTTCATGATTTCTTTTTAAATGATGCAGAATTAAAAAATGTAGCTGTAATTGGCCCTCAAAAATATGCAGCTCAACTAGAAGGAAGTAAAGAGTTCGCAAAAGAATTTATGGTTCGTCATAACATTCCAACAGCTGCGTATAAAAGCTTTACAAATCATAATTTAAAAGAAGGTTATCAGTTTTTAGAAACGTTGAAACCACCTTATGTTTTAAAAGCTGATGGATTAGCGGCAGGAAAAGGCGTATTAATTTTAAATGATTTACAGGAAGCAAAAGATGAGTTAAATGAAATGTTAACAAATCAAAAATTTGGAACAGCTAGTCAGAAAGTTGTAATTGAAGAATTTTTAGATGGAATTGAACTTAGTTGTTTTGTTTTAACTGATGGTAAAAGTTATGTAAACTTACCTAACGCAAAGGATTATAAGAGAATTGGAGAAGGCGATGCGGGTTTAAATACAGGCGGAATGGGCGCTGTTTCACCAGTTCCTTTTGCGAATGAAGAGTTTATGAGAAAGATTGAAGAACAAGTAATAAAACCTACCGTAGAAGGATTACAAAAAGATAATATTCCATACAAAGGCTTTATTTTCTTTGGCATTATAAAAGTAGGAGATGAACCAAAAGTAATTGAATACAATTGCCGTATGGGAGATCCAGAAACTGAAGTTGTAATTCCACGCATTAAAAGTGATTTTTTAGAGTTGTTAATTGCTGCTGGAAATAATGATTTACATACTAAAATTATTGAATTTAAAAAAGAGAGTGCTTGTACTGTAATGCTTGTTTCAGGTGGTTATCCTGAAGATTATGAAAAAGGAAAAATTATTAACGGACTTGATGCTGTTGAAAACTCAATTCCATTTCATGCTGGCACAACCTTGATAAATAATGAAATTGTGACAAATGGAGGTAGAGTTATTGCAATCACTTCTTATGGAAGTGATTTTAATCAAGCCTTAAAACAATCGTACAAAAACATTGAAAAAATAAGTTTTGAAAAAATGAATTATAGAAAAGATATTGGTTTTGACTTGTAAAAAAAAATTCTTGTTGCTCCATTAAACTGGGGATTAGGTCATGCAACGCGTTGTATTCCAATAATTAATTCTTTATTAGAAGCTGGTTTTGAACCTGTTTTAGCTAGTGATGGTGACGCTTTATTGTTACTTCAAAAAGAATTTCCAGTATTAAAAACCTATATACTTCCTTCTTACAATATTAAGTACCCTAAAAAGGGTAAAAACCTAAAATATAAACTATTTTTAAGTGTTCCTTCAATAATTTCAGCAGTAAAAAAAGAAAGAAGGTTAGTTACTCAAATTATTGAAAATGAGAATATAATTGGTGTTATTTCTGATAATAGATTTGGAGTTTTAAGTAAAAAAGTGCCATCAGTTTATATAACACATCAATTGAATGTGTTGTCAGGAAAAACCTCTTTTATAACTTCTAAAATTCATCAAATAATAATTGAACAATTTAACGAATGTTGGGTGCCAGATGTTGAACAAGAACCTAATTTTTCAGGAAATTTAGGACATTTTAATGAACCCAACTTAAATCTTAAATATTTAGGGATTTTAAGCAGGTTTCAATATCAAAAATTAGAAATAAAATATGATTTATTAGTGTTACTTTCTGGGCCTGAACCACAAAGAACTCTCTTAGAAAACAAGTTGTTAATTGAATTAAAAAATTACAAAGGAACCATACTTTTTGTGAGAGGTGTTTTAAATATAAAACCTAAATTTATTGAAACTAATAATTTTAAAGTAGTTGATTATTTATTGTCAAGTGAATTAGAAAAAGCTATAAACCAAAGCAAAATAGTACTAGCAAGATCGGGGTATTCAACAATTATGGATTTAGCTGCTTTAGGGAAAAAAGCATTTTTTATTCCCACACCAGGGCAGTTTGAACAAGAATATTTAGCTGAAATATTGAATAAAAAATTTATCGCTCCTTTTGCAACTCAGCAAGATTTTAAATTAATCAGTTTAGAAGAGTTAAATAAATTTTCAGGATTTAAGATACATACTACAAGAATTAATTTAGAGTTTTTTAACCTTTTCAAGCGTAAATGAAAATTCTGAACCTTTTTTAAATTTACTTTCAGCAAAAATTTGTTCATTATGAGCTTCAACAATGTGTTTAACTATAGCAAGCCCTAAACCTGAACCGCCTTGCTCTCTAGATCTACTCTGATCAACCCTATAGAAACGTTCAAACAATCTTTGTAAATACTCTTCTTTAATTCCTTCACCATTATCTTCAACTTTAACAATAATTTTATCTTTCTTAAAATGCTCAACACATACAATTGTTGAACCTCCAATTTTACCGTATTTTATTGAATTTACAAGTAAGTTGGTTAATACTTGTTCAATTTTTTCAACATCACCAATAACCATTATTGGATATTCGTAATGTTTATTAAGTAGTAAAGAAATATTCCTTTTTTTTGCTTTCATTTCAAGTAAATCAAACACACCTTGAATAACCTCAATAATGTTAAAAGTTTGTTTATTTAAATTTAAATCAGCCGATTCTAATTTTGAAATTAAATCAAGATCCTTTACAATTGAAATAAGTCTTTCAACTCCTTTGTTGGCTCTTTCTAGGTATTTTTCTCGAACCATTTTATCATTCATAGCACCATCAGCTAATGTTAGTAAATAGCCTTGAACCGTAAATAAGGGTGTTTTAAGTTCGTGTGATACATTCCCTAAAAATTCTCTACGATAACTTTCACGTAAGTTTAAATTTATTATTTGCTGTTGTTTGTTTTTAGAAAATTTTTCAACTTCTCTTGATAACATATCAATATCTGATGTAATGAAGGTTTTATTAAAATCAGAGGAATCTAATAAAGAAACACTATCGTATCTGTCTCTTATACACATCT
>SDWL01000170.1 GCA_004195315.1 Lutibacter sp. | reverse complement strand
AGATGTGTATAAGAGACAGGAACAACCGTAGATAATGATTTTGTAGGGTCATTATTTGGGTTTGCTAAAGTATCTTCATAAGTAATTTCTGTTGGCGAAGCAATTGGTCCAAAAACAGGATGAATTAATGGGGCATCACCTAAATTCCAAGTCATTGAAGGTACAGCATCTGGACCAACTACACCAGCAGGAATTGCAGGAGTAGTAATTTCTAACTCCATAAATTCAGACCTATCTCTTGTAACATTAATACCTAAATATTCTAATTCAGCAAATAAGTTTAAATTATCAGTTAATTTGTATTTATAACCTAATGTTGCCGTAAACCCTAATGGTACTCTACCATTAAAATCTGATGTTCCTTCAGCCATAATAGGAGCAATACCAGCAGCACTTAAAGGAGTGTAAGTTGATTTTGTAAATATGGCTTCTGTTTTTCCACCAACTTTAGTAATAGCACCAAATGATCCATAAATATTTTCATTAAAATTATATACCAAAGATAAATTTAATCCATAAGCTCTACCATGAGCAATACCTTCGGTATATTCAGAAATTGCATCCGCATCATTCACCTTATAAGAGCTAATGTTTTGGTCTGACCCATGTAGATATGCGAAACCTAATTCTAGTCCAAATGTGTCGTTAAAAAAATAACCAGCTTTTAATTGTGCATTTAACCCTTCACCATAGCTACCGTAGTGGTTTTCAGCTTCGGATTGATCAGAATTTAATGATGTTCCCAAAAGTGTACCCGCACTACCCATTGATAATCCACCACTAGCAGATACATAAAATTGCGCACTTGCACTTGTTGCCATAACAATAGCAACTAATAATAATAAATTTTTTTTCATGTTTTTATTTAATTGTTAATCAGGCTAATTTACTTTTTTTTTTAAAAATTCATCAATAAAAAAAAGATTTTTTTATTGATGAATTTTTAAAGTTGGAAACTAAGCTTTTTAGCTATCATTTTAATTAAAATAAATTTATAATTCTAATCCTTTTTTTGGATTATTATTCAATAAAATTTCTAATGGATTTTCTAATGCTTCTTTAACAGCAACTAAAAACCCAACAGATTCCCTACCGTCAATAACTCTATGATCATAAGATAGGGCAACATACATAATTGGTCTAATAACTACTTCTCCATTAATTGCAATTGGTCTTTCAACAATATTATGCATTCCTAAAATTCCACTTTGTGGTGGGTTTAGAATTGGAGTAGATAACATGGAGCCAAAAACACCTCCATTAGTAATTGTAAAAGTACCACCTGTCATTTCATCAACAGTAATTTGTCCATCACGCGCTCTATTAGCCAAACGTTTTACTTCACTTTCAACACCTCTAAAAGTTAAATTTTCAGCATTTCTAATTACAGGAACCATTAAACCTTTTGGTCCAGAAACTGCGATTGAAATATCATGAAAATCATTCATAATTTTATAATCTCCATCTAGCATTGAATTTACATCAGGATATAATTTTAAAGCTCTAACAATAGCTAAAGTAAAGAAACTCATAAATCCTAACCCAACACCATGTTTTGCTTTAAACGCTTCTTTATACTCGTTACGTAAGTCAAAAATTGGTTTCATATCTACTTCGTTAAAAGTAGTTAGCATGGCAGTTTCATTTTTTACAGCAACTAAGCGTTGTGCTACTTTTCTACGAAGCATAGACATTTTTACACGTTCTGATCCACGTGAGCCCCCTGAAGGAGTTCCCATACTTGGCATTGCATTTACGGCATCGTCTTTTGTAATTCTTCCATCTCGCCCAGTTCCTTTCACTTCAGAAGGAACAATTCCTTTTTCATCTAAAATTTTCTTTGAAGCAGGCGAAGTAGTTCCGCTTGCATACGTCTTCTCAACTGGACTTGAAGTAACAACTTTTTCTTCTTTCTTTTCAACTGATTTGTCACTTCTTGCAGAAGGTTTCTCACTATTGGCAGGTTTTTCACCATCCATATCTATTAAACAAACAACTGCACCAACAGCAACAGCATCACCTTCTTCTGCTTTAAAAGTGATAATACCACTTTCTTCCGCTGGTAATTCTAGTGTTGCTTTATCTGAATCAACTTCGGCAATTGGTTGATCTTTTTCAACATAATCACCATCTTGAACTAGCCAAGTTGCAATTTCTACTTCTGTAATAGACTCTCCTGGAGAAGGAACTTTCATTTCTAAAATCATCTTATTAATTTTTTGTCGTTATAGACGAATTTTTATTAGTTAGTATTAAATGTTCTCATTTTATTTTTTAGCTGTAACATTTACTGTTCGCTATAAAATATTTTCTTATGAGTCAAAATTTATATGGCTCGTTTCAAATACATTATCAATAATGCGTTGGTGTCTTCTTTTAAATCTTGCCGCTGAACCTGCAGCTGGAACTGCGTAAAACGGTTGTGATGCAACTTCTAAATGTACCAATCTAAAACGTTGTAACATAAAACTCCAAGCGCCCATATTTTCAGGTTCTTCTTGTGCCCAAACATAATTTTTAACCTTTGGGTATTTATCAATTACTTGTTGTAATTTTTCTAAATGTAACGGAAATAATTGCTCAATTCTCACTAAAGCTACATCTTTTCTATCCAAATGAGTACGCTCTGCTAATAAATCATAATAGAATTTACCTGTGCAAAATACTAATTTAGTTACATTTTTAGGTTCTAATGTATCATCAATTACCTCTTGAAAACTTCCTTCGGAAAATTCTTCTAATGTTGAGGTTGCTAACGGATGACGTAATAAACTTTTAGGTGTAAATACAATCAATGGTTTTCTAAAGTCGCGCTTCATTTGACGACGCAATAAATGATAAAAATTTGCTGGTGTTGTACAATCTGCTATATTCATATTGTCTATAGCACATAATTGTAAAAATCGTTCCATACGCGCTGAAGAATGTTCAGATCCTTGCCCTTCATATCCATGAGGAAGCAATACAACAATACCATTTTGTAATTTCCATTTATCTTCAGCAGCTGACATATATTGGTCGAATATAATTTGAGCACCGTTACTAAAATCTCCAAATTGAGCTTCCCAAATGGTTAACGTATTTGGATTTGCCATGGCGTAACCATAATCAAAACCAAGCACACCATATTCAGATAATAAGGAATTATAAATATCCATATTACCTTGTTTATCACTAATTGTATTTAATAAGTTGATTCGTTCTTCTGAAATTTCATCGCGTAAAATAGCATGACGATGACTAAATGTACCACGCTCAACATCCTGACCAGAAATACGAATATCAAAACCTTCTTGAAGCAAACTTCCGTAAGCTAAAGTTTCGCCCATTCCCCAATCAATTTTATTGGTTTCAAAAACCATACTGTTTCTATCTCGTAAAATTTTCTCAGCTTTACGTAAAAACTTCACACCTTTAGGAACTGTTGAAACAACTTTTGCAATAGTTTCTAATTTAGATTTTGGATAGGTGGTATTTTCAGAAATTAACATGGAATCAAGATCTCTTCTGGTAAAACCTTCCCAAGTGTCTTGCATGAATTCACGAATTTTAGAGGTTTCAATTTTTTTTGATTCATTGTATTCCTCTTCTAATAAATTTTTGAATTCAGCAATAGATTCGTTTAAATAAGTAATATCAATTACACCTTCAGCAATTAATTTTTCAGCATAAATATCTCTTGGGTTTGGATGCCTTGAAATTGTTTTATACAATTTAGGTTGTGTAAAGCGAGGTTCATCACCTTCATTATGACCATATTTTCTATAACCCAATAAATCAATGAAAATATCTCTTTTGAATTGCATTCTAAAATTAAGTGCAATTTCTACGGCATGCGTAACGGCTTCAACATCATCCGCATTTACGTGTAAAACAGGCGATAAAGTTACTTTTGCAACATCAGTACAATACGTACTTGAGCGCGCATCTAAATAATTGGTGGTAAAGCCAATTTGATTATTTACTACAATATGAATGGTTCCACCTGTTGAATATCCTTTTAATTGACTCATTTGAGTAACTTCATATACCAATCCTTGACCTGCAATGGCAGCATCACCATGAACAATTATTGGAAGTAATTTTGAATTATCTCCATTGTATGTTTTGTCAATTTTAGCACGTGCAATTCCTTCAACAATAGGCCCAACAGTTTCTAAATGAGAAGGATTTGGAACTAAATTCATTTTAAGTTCCTTGTTGTTTTTTAAGGTTTTAGTAATTGTTAAACCTAAATGATATTTCACATCGCCATCAAAATCTTTTTCTTCAAAATCTTTTCCCTCAAATTCGTTAAATAGATCTCGGATAGGTTTTCTAAAAATATTAATCAATGTATTTAAACGACCTCTATGAGCCATCCCTAAAACAAACTCTTTAACATTGTAATTTTCTGCGGCCAAACGCATAACAGCACCCATTGCAGGAATTAAAGTTTCACCTCCTTCTAATGAAAAACGCTTTTGACCTACATATTTTGTTTGCAGAAAGTTTTCAAAAGTGACCGCTTGATTTAACTTTTGCAGAACATATTTTTTTGTTTCTGGTGTATAATTGGGGTGGTTTGAGTTTTTGTTCAGCTGTTTTTGAATCCATTTTATTTCTTCAGGATTTCTAATATACATATATTCAACACCAATAGAGGCACAATAAACAGTTTCTAAATGTTTAATTATTTTACGTAAACTAGCTTTACCTGTTCCAATAATATCACCTGCATCAAAAACAGTATCTAAATCATTTTTAGATAATCCAAAGTTTTCAATAGCAAGCGTAGGCGAATATTTTCTTCGCTCACGAACCGGGTTTGTTTTGGTAAATAAGTGCCCTCTTGTTCTGTACCCATTAATTAAGTCGAGCACTTTAAATTCCTTCAAAACATTTTCAGGAACTTCAAAATCAGAATTTTCGTCAGTTATAGAATATTTTTCATTAGCAAAATCATAGCCTTGAAAAAAACTTTTCCAACTGGGCTCTAAGGTATCCGGATTAATCAAATACTGGTCGTATAAATCGGCAATATAACCTGTGTGTATAGTCTGTCTCTTATACACATCT
>SDWL01000169.1 GCA_004195315.1 Lutibacter sp. | reverse complement strand
AGTTATTTTTGTGTTAAAATACACACAAAATGATTAGTGAAAAACAATTTGAAAAAGAGTTAGATATTATAATTTCAAATGCTGTTAGAGAAGATGTTGGAGGAGGGGATTATAGTTCGTTAGCTTGTATTCCAGAAAGTGCACAAGGCAAAGCAAAATTGTTAGTGAAAGAAGACGGTATAATTGCAGGTGTAGAATTTGCCAAGAAAATTTTTAAGTATGTAGATGTTAATTTACACATTGAAACATTAATTAGTGATGGTGAAGAAGTAAAATATGGAGATATTATTTTTTATGTTTCTGGTAGTTCTTTGTCAATTTTAAAAGCAGAACGACTAGTGCTAAATGCAATGCAACGGATGAGTGCAATTGCAACAAAAACTAATAAGTTTTCTCAATTATTGGAAGGTACAAAAACTAAAATTTTAGATACCAGAAAAACAACTCCAGGTATTAGAGCTATTGAGAAATGTGCTGTTAAAATTGGAGGTGGAGAAAATCATAGATTTGCACTGTATGATATGATAATGTTAAAAGATAACCATATTGATTTTGCTGGAGGAATTACAAAAGCTATTAAAAAAACTAAGCAATATTTAGATGAAAATTTACTTGATTTAAAAATTATTGTTGAAGCAAGAAGCCTAGAAGAAATAAAAGAAATTTTAAAATCTGATGGCATACATAGAATTTTAATCGATAATTTTAATTATGAAGATACTCGCAAAGCAGTAGCACTAATTGGAGATAAATGCCAATCAGAATCTTCAGGAGGGATTACTTTAGAAACGGCAAGGAAATATGCTGAATGTGGTGTAAATTATATTTCATCTGGAGCTTTAACCCATTCAATATATAATATGGATTTAAGTCTTAAAGCCGTTTAATGCAAAAAAAAATCGAAGATAATATAGATAAAATTCCAATTTTAAACTGGGTAATTCGATTAGTAAAAAAAATTAAAATTCCGGGTTTACTAGGAATGTCTTTGTATGATGTTGTTGAAATGTATATTATTGGAATTGTAAAAGGAGCTTTAACTTCACGTGCAGGTGGTATTGCATTTAGTTTTTTTATGGCATTGTTTCCTTTTTTATTATTTATACTTACTTTAATACCTTTCGTTCCTATAGAGGGGTTTCAGAAAGATTTTTTATTTATGATTGAACAATTATTACCGCCAAACACTGCTGAATCTGTAGATGGAGTAATAAAGGATATTATAAATAATCGTTATGGAGGTTTACTTTCATTTGGTTTTATTGCATCTATTTTTTTAATGACCAACGGTGTGAACGCTATTTTAGGCGGATTCGAATACTCTTATCATGTTAAGGAAATGAGAAGTATTATGCGACAATATTTTATTTCTATGGGTATGGCAATAATACTTGCTTGTATTTTGGTGTTAACCGTAGCCGTAAGTGTTTATTTTGAAATAGGAATTTTAAACTTAAAATATAATGGATGGTTAGATGATGATGTATTTTGGATAGAAAAGGGGCAATTTTTATTTTTTGTTTTACTAGTGTTTATTTCAGTTTCATTTTTATATAAATATGGGACTAAACAAGTTAAACATAATTCTTTTTTTACTCCGGGATCCATTTTAACAACTTTATTAACAATATTAATGTTTAAATTATTTGCAATTTATGTTGAAAAATTCGCAACCTATAATGAGTTATATGGCTCTATAGGAACATTATTAGTACTAATGCTTTTTGTTTGGTTAAATTCAATAATATTATTGTTAGGGTTTGAATTAAATGCAAGTATCAGCCGACTAAAAAGATCACATTCAAAATAATAGATAGATGAAAATAATAGCAATGATTCCTGCTCGTTTTGAAGCTAGCCGATTTCCAGGGAAATTAATGAAAGATTTAGCAGGTAAATCAGTTATTATGAGAACCTATGAAGCAACAAAAAATTCAAATTTATTTGATGAAGTATATGTTGTAACTGATAGTGATGTAATTTTTAATGAAATTACTTTAAATGGTGGTAAAGCTATAAAAAGTAAAACAACACATGAATCAGGAAGTGATAGAATTGCTGAAGCTGTAGAAAATTTAGATGTAGATATTGTAGTAAATGTTCAAGGAGATGAGCCTTTTACACAAACAGAACCTTTAAAAAAGTTGCTAGAGGTTTTTAAATCTGATAAAAATAAAAAAATAGATATTGCTTCTTTAATGCTTAAAATTGAAGAATATGAAGAAATAAACAATCCAAATAATGTAAAAGTGGTAACTGATGAAAATAACTTTGCTATGTATTTTTCACGTTCACCAATTCCATTTCCAAGGGAAAAATCAACAGCAATTTATTTTAAACATATTGGAATATATGCTTTTAGAAAAGAAGCTTTACTAAAATTCACTAAATTACCAATGAATAGGCTTGAAGCTACTGAGAAATTAGAAAATTTGCGTTTTATTGCAAATGGCTTAAAAGTGAAAATGGTAGAAACTGATCAAATTGCAATTGGAATTGATACACCTGAAGATTTGGTAAAAGCAAATTCAATTTTTAATAAATAGAGGACTATAGTTAAATTTTTCAAAATGAGTTATACAAACGAACAACCAAAAGACTTTATTAAATCGTTGCAAATTATTCACTTTGCGTTATTATTGGGAGTATTAGTATTTGGAGCTTATGTGGCTCTAACCACTAATGAGCAATTATTTTTTTCATTTGAAAAAGATAAAGCTTTTCTTTATTTGGCAATACTAATTGCTTTTGCTGGTAATTTGGCAAGTAAATTTTTATTTTCCAAGCTATTGAAACAAATTCCTTCAAATTCAGATTTACTTCAAAAAGCAACAAAATATAGTACAGCACATATTTTTAGAATGGCAATGCTAGTGTTTCCAACTTTAATGTGCATTATTTTTGTAATGAGATCTAATAATAGCTTCTACTTTATAATTGTTGGAATATTAATACTTATGATGTTAGCTATTTATCCTTCAAAAGCAAAGTTTGTGAATGATGTAACACTAACAACAAAAGAAAAATCAATTTTAGAAAAACTTTAATTAGTTTTATTTATTTCGGATATTTGCAAACTAATTTTTAAAAATGGCACAAAAACCAAGCATACCAAAAGGAACTCGTGATTTTTCACCTACCGAAGTAACAAAAAGAAACTTTATATTTTCAACCATAAAACAAGTGTTTGAATTATATGGCTTTCAACCAATTGAAACACCTTCATTTGAAAATTCATCAACCCTTATGGGAAAATACGGAGAAGAAGGTGACCGCTTGATTTTTAAAATATTGAATTCTGGAGATTATCTAAATAAAGTTGATGAAACATTATTGATTTCAAAAGACAGTTTAAAAGTTACCTCTAAAATTTCTGAAAAAGCTTTGCGTTACGATCTAACAGTGCCATTTGCACGTTATGTTGTACAACACCAAAACGAAATTGAATTTCCTTTTAAACGGTATCAAATGCAACCAGTTTGGAGAGCAGACAGACCACAAAAAGGGCGATTTAGAGAGTTTTTTCAATGTGATGCAGATGTTGTTGGTAGTAAAGGTTTATGGCAAGAAGTAGAATTTGTACAGTTGTACGATGCTGTTTTTAGTAAGTTGAAGTTAGTAGGCACGACTATAAAACTTAACAACAGAAAGATATTAGCAGGTATCGCAGAAATAATTGGTGCTAAAGATAAGTTGATAGATTTTACGGTTGCGTTAGATAAGCTAGATAAAATTGGATCAGAAGGAGTTACAAATGAAATGTTAGCAAAAGGAATTTCTGAAGAGGCTATTGAAAAAGTACAACCATTGTTTAACTTCAATGGAAGCAATCAAGAAAAATTAAATCAATTACAAGAATTATTGGCAGAATCTAGAGAAGGTATTGAAGGAGTAGAAGATTTAAGGTTTATAGTAAATAATATTGAATTAATAGGATTACAATCAGCTAAATTAGAGTTGGATGTTACTTTAGCACGTGGTTTAAATTATTATACAGGTGCTATTTACGAAGTTTCTGCACCAGAAGGTGTAAAAATGGGATCTATTGGAGGAGGAGGTAGATATGATGATTTAACTGGAATTTTCGGATTAAAAGATGTTAGTGGAGTAGGGATTTCATTTGGTTTAGACCGTATTTATTTGGTATTGGAAGAATTAAATTTATTTGATGAAGTTGAATTGCCAAAACCTAAAGTATTATTTATAAATTTTGGAGAAACCGAAGCTAAATATTGTATGAAAGCTTTAGTTACATTACGTAATAATAATATAAAATCTGAATTATACCCTGAAAGTGCTAAAATAAAAAAGCAGATGAATTATGCTAATAAAAGAGAAATTCCTTATGTAATAATTGTTGGTTTAAATGAAATTAATAATAATAATTTTACATTAAAAAATATGCAAACAGGTGATCAGCAAATATGCAGTTTAGAAGAATTACTTAAAATCACCATTTAACTTTAAAACAAAGTTGTAAATTTGTTGGCTAATAACTAAGAAATGTTTGAATCAAAAAACATAATGATAAATAGAAGAGATGAAATAGGTGATGACCACGTAGGGTCATCTGCTAAAACACCATTAAGAGCTGATGCTTTTGATATTTCAGACCAAGAAAAACTGGTTAGAATTGAAAAAAGTGTAAGAGATATTTTAGATACCTTAGGTATGGATTTAGAGGATGATAGTTTAAAAGGTACACCGCGTAGAGTAGCTAAGGCCTATGTAAATGAGATATTTAGTGGGCTAAATCCAAAGAATATGCCAAAATTATCAACATTTGATAATAATTATAAGTATGGTGAAATGCTGGTAGAAAAAAATATCACTGTTTATTCTACTTGCGAACACCATTTATTACCAATTGTAGGTAGAGCTCATGTGGCTTATATTTCAAAAGGAAATGTAATTGGGTTGTCTAAAATGAATAGAATTGTAGATTATTATGCCAAGCGCCCACAAGTACAAGAGCGTTTAACAATGCAAATAGTACAGGCGCTTCAAGATGCTTTAGGAACAGATGATGTTGCTTGTGTGATAGATGCAAAACATTTATGTGTAAATTCTAGAGGAGTTAGAGATATTGTAAGTAGTACCGTAACTTCAGAGTTTGGAGGGAAATTTAAAGAACAAGCTACTAAAAGTGAATTTTTGGACTATATAAAAT
>SDWL01000168.1 GCA_004195315.1 Lutibacter sp. | reverse complement strand
AGATGTGTATAAGAGACAGAAGTTAATGAAACTGATTTTAGAACTTGGGATTTACATACTCTTTTTAATGAAATTCATATACATTTTCAAAATTCTCTAGAAAACAGATTAGCATTACAATTAACTAGTTTAAATGAATTTAGTGAAATTTTGAATTTGCAAAAAGATTCAAAAAAGTACCGTCCAACTCTATTCGATTTTTTATCACATAATAGTCTGGATTTTTACAAAACCAACGAAACCAGCATTACAAAACCATCCTTTGCTTTTGAGATTAATAATGTAAAATTATTAGACAACTTCAAGGAATTTTCATCATTAAATCTTGAAACTAAAGATAGCTTATCACTTCAATTTAAAGCCTTAAAAATTTATCAAAAGTTAATTCAATTCCACCAAAGTACTCATAATATGAATGCTTTGATTATGGTTGATTTAGAACGACTTCGATTTGTTAAACAACACGCAACCGTTAAAAATAAAAATGCTATTTACCTACAAACACTCATTAATTTAAAAAATGAAGTAAACCAATTTGAAGCTTCAACATTGATAGATTTTGAAATAGCAACTATTTATTTTAACGAAGGAAATAGCTACAATACTATAACAACTCCTGAAAATCAATTTAAAAAAACCAAAGCAATAGAAATTTGTGACCAAGCCATTAATTCGTATCCTAAAAGTATAGGAGCACAAAAATGTAGCACCTTAAAACAGAAAATTTTAAACAAATCGCTTCAAATAACCGTAGAAAAACACATACCTATTAACACTAATAGTAAAATATTGGTATCATATAAAAATCTTGAAAAATTGTATTTCAATATCTTTAAAATTTCCAATTCAGAAAAAGAAGGATTTTATAACATTTATAATGGTAAAGAAAAAATAGATTTCATAAAAAAACTTCAGATTGAGAATCAATTTAACACAAAATTAAAAACGGAACATGATTATCAGCAACATAGTTCAGAAATTAGTATTCCACCATTATCCAATGGCAATTATTTGCTTTTTACGTCACCGTTTGAAGAAATAAACTTTCAAAACATCTACGCAACCTCAATAATACAAGTTACTGATATTGCTTTAATTGAAACTGTTAATAAAGGGATTTACACCTATCAAACAGTAAACAGAAACAATGGAAAACCCTTGGTTGGAGCCTCTATTAATTTAAGAAATAATCATACAGGGAAGTATAATTTACCGTTAAATAAAATCTTAAAAACTGATAAATTTGGACAAGCTAGTATTCATTTAACCAAATCCAGAAATAATGTTGTTGCAACGGTAACTCATAAAAATGACAAAGCAACTTTTGGTAATTTTTACTTGTACCCAACAAATAAAAATGAAGATACTGAAGAGGATGTATATACCGAAATTAAACCTTTTGTATTTACGGATAGAAGCATTTACAGACCTGGACAAACCGTTTATTTTAAAGGAATTTTTGTAAAAAAACATGGTGATAAAACAGAACTTTTTACCAATGAATTTATTGAAATTACGTTAGAAGATCCAAATGGACAATTGGTAAAACAATACGATTTAAAATTAAATGATTATGGCTCGGTTTCTGGTGAATTTATCTTACCAAACAGCGGTTTAACTGGAGAATACACCATAAATGTGGATGAAAGTTATAAACAGGACAGTAATTTTTATATCAACGCAGACTATAATTTTGATTATAATTATGATGTAACCATTCAAGTTGAAGAATACAAACTACCAAAATTTGAAACATCATTTAAACCCATAACAGAAACATTTATATTAAATGATACCATTACTGTTGAAGGGAATGCCACTGCTTTTGCTGGCAGTAAAATAAGCAATAGTAAAGTTGTGTATCGCGTTGTTAGAACTGCTCAATACCCAAAATGGTTTGGTTGGTATTCTAGAAATATGTATCAATCGCAACAATTAGAAATTACCAACGGCGAAACAAAAACCGACGGCGAAGGAAACTACAAAATTGAATTTTTAGCACTACCCGATTTAAAAATATTAGCTAAAAATTTACCTACTTTTAACTATCAAATTATAGCAGATGTTACTGATATTAATGGCGAAACTAGAAGCTCCTCAACCAATGTTAAAGTTGGTTATCATACGGTGGAAGCAAGTTTAACTATAAACAATAAAATTGATAAAAATAAAGCAACTAAAATAAGCATATCAACCACAAATTTAAATGGTGAATTTGTTCCAGCAGTTGGTGTGTTAAAAATTTACAAACTAAAAGCACCATTAAAACCAGTACGAAAAAGACCTTGGAAAGCACCTGATTACCATTTAATTAAAGAACAAGATTTTAAAAACCTTTATCCTAATGAATCCTATTTAAGTGATGAATCTGATGAAAAAAACTGGAAAAAAGGAGCCTTAGTATTTGAAACTAATTTTGACACAAATACTTCAAAAAAAATAGCTTTAGAAAATTTTAAAAATTGGCTATCAGGAAGTTATATCGCAACACTCGATTGTACTGATAAGTTCAATCAAGCTGTTTATGATGAGCAACAATTTACAGTTTTTAGTCAAAAAGAAACTAAAGTTGCCGATGCCAAATTATTTTACATCAACAAAAACAAAGCAACATACAAACCCAACGAATTTGTTGAATTACAACTCGGTTCAGCTTCAAAAAATGTAACAGTTACTGTTTATGTTGAAAAGAAACAAACTATCGTATCCACACATTTAATTCACTTAAATAATGAAGCAAAAACATTAAAAGTTCCTGTTTCAAATAAAGATATTGGAGGTTTTGCCATTAAATATCATTTTGTAAACTTTAATAGTTTTGTAAACGGACAGTTAACTATTGATGTTCCTCATACAGAAAATAATATCACTATTGAAACCCTAACTTTTAGAGATAAATTACAACCAGGAGAAAATCAGACCTGGAGTTTTAAAATTTTAGATGATAAAAACAATAAAGTAGCTGCGGAAATTTTAGCAAGTATGTATGATGCTTCTTTAGATGAATTTAAAACACATTCTTGGAATTTTAGCCCAATTACATACAACAGTTATTATTCAAACACCTATAACAATGCCAGAAATAGTTTTGGAAATATTAATTTTAATGTTCAAAACATAGGGGATTCTTACCACAATTTCACTAGTCAGCAATTTGACTCCTTTAATTGGTTTGGATTATCTTTTAATAATAATCGTTACGTCAAAAGAAACTATTTAGCTAAAATAGAACGCAAAACAACTAGTGAAAGAACTGATTTTGACAAAGTTGTAACAGGAATAGTTACAGACAGCAGTGGCCCTTTACCAGGAGTTACAATAGTAGTTAAAGGAACTGAATTTGGTACTCAATCCGATTTTGATGGAAACTATTCGTTAAAAGTGAAAGATGGTGATGAATTGCTATTTAGTTTTATTGGCTTTACCACAACTGCTATAACTGTTGGATCTTCATCAGCTATAAATGTAAAATTAGAAGAATCTTCAGAAAGTTTAGAGGAAGTAGTTGTTATGGCTTATGGTGTGCAAGAAGATTCTGAAACTACAGAGGGTTTATATAAAAATTTGGCTGGGTCTATTAGTGGAGTTAGCATTGAAGGAGCTGATGGAGTTAAAGATAAAATTATTATTAGAGGAGCAAATTCTATAAATGGAGATAATTTCCCTTTATATATTGTAGATGGTGTTTTAGTCAAAAATTTTGATGTTAATTCAACCGATATTGAAACTATTTCCGTTTTAAAAGGTGCTGAAGCTACTTCACTATATGGTGTAAAAGCTGTAAATGGAGTAATTATAATTAGTACAAAATCTGGACAAGCAAAACTAAATTCCGAATTAGCAAAAGTACAAGTGAGAAAAAACTTACAAGAAACAGCCTTTTTCTTTCCACATTTAACCACGGATAAAGATGGAAATGTGAGTTTTAATTTTACTGTTCCTGAAGCATTAACACGCTGGAAATTACAATTATTAGCACATACTAAGGATGTTGCAACAGCAACAAAAACTTTAACAACAGTAACTCAAAAGGATTTAATGGTGCTACCAAATCCACCACGATTTTTGCGTGAAGGTGATAAAATTGTGTTTTCAAGTAAAATTTCAAATTTATCAGATAAGCTATTAAATGGAACAGCTATTTTAGAATTAACCGATGCTATCTCTGGAAAAGACATCAATAATTTATTAGGAAATGCAATTAAAATAAAACCTTTTGAAATTGATGTAAAAGGAAATATAAGTGTAAGTTGGGAATTAATTATACCTGATGGTGTTCAAGCAATACAATATAAAGTAATTGCAATAGCTAACCAATTTAGTGATGGTGAACAAAATGCAATACCTGTTTTATCAAACAGAATATTGGTTACAGAAACGTTACCAATGTGGGTTAGAAGCAACCAAACAAAAACATTTAGTTTAGATAAACTTAAAAACACAACCTCTACAACTCTTAAAAATCATAAATTAACGTTGGAAATAACTTCCAACCCTGCTTGGTATGCGGTGCAAAGTTTACCATATTTAATGGAATATCCATACGAATGTTCTGAACAAACTTTTTCTCGTTTGTATGCAAATTCATTGGCTAATCATATTTTGGAATCGAATCCACGTATAAAAGAAGTGTTTAATTTTTGGCAAAGTAGCGATGCGTTGATTTCAAATTTGGAAAAAAATGAAGAATTGAAATCTATAATTCTGCAAGAAACTCCTTGGTTACGAGATGCACAAAGTGAAGCGGAACAGAAAAAACGTATCGCATTACTTTTCGATTTAAATAAACTAAATAACGAGCAAAAAACCACCATTAATAAATTAAAAGAAATGCAATTTAGCAATGGTGGGTTTCCTTGGTTTAAAGGAAGTGACTATCCAAACCGATATATAACGCAACATATTACTACTGGTTTTGCGCATTTACAAAAATTAGGAGTCACATTTAGTGAAGTTGAAAAAACTGATAAATCTATAGAAAATATCATTTCAAAAGCTGTCAATTTTTTAGATGAAGAAGTTTTAGATGATTACAACAAACTTTTAAAACAAGCTAAAAAATTACGAGATTTAGCAAAGACTAAAAAGCAAGGCATAAAAGCTGAAATCGAATATTTAGAAAAAAATAATATTGGTTACACGCAACTTCATTATTTATATA
>SDWL01000167.1 GCA_004195315.1 Lutibacter sp. | reverse complement strand
AGATGTGTATAAGAGACGAATTCTATAGATTTTGAAAAGCAACAATTAAAACAAGCTTTAGCTTACGGTGATAATACTATTGCAGCTGCAAGTATGTATGCTATAATAAATTTAGAAGGTCCGCAAAGTACCTATAAAGATAGTTTGGCTTATTTGTATTTTAATGCAAGGAACTATTCTTCTTGCTTTCTAGTTACTAATGATATTTTAAAAAATAATTCAACTAATTTAGAATTGTTAGAAATGCAAGCAGTTTCTTTAGAATCCTTAGGAGCTTATAGTAAAGCTGTTGAAGTATATGAAACTTTACTAACGAAAACTAACAATAATTACCATGCTTATAAAGCCGCAGGTTTACAATTAGCTTTAAATAAATTTGATGAGGCTTATTCTACCATAAAAAAAGCAGATCAATTACCTGATAATGGTAAAGTAGAAGTTACTTTTCAGGTAAATAAAAACTACAATGAGAATGTTAATTTAAAGGCTGCAATTGCTTATTTAGAAGGAATTATTGCTATGAATTTAGAAAAGAAAACTGAAGCAAAGTTGAGTTTTGAACGTGCTGTAAAATTATTTCCTAATTTTGTATTAGCAAAGGGAAGACTTGAAACATTAAATACCATAAAAGAATAAAACCAACCCATTAGGGGAATTACAGAATCATTTAAGTTTTTCAGCCAAATAAGGTGCTGTGTAGGATTCAGAACATTTTATTAGTTCTTCAGGTGTGCCTTGAAAAATAAGTTCACCACCTAATTTACCACCTTCTTTTCCTAAATCAATAATATAGTCGGCACATTTAATTAATTCAATATTATGCTCTATAACAATAATTGAATGTCCGTTACTAATTAAAGCATTGAATGATTTTAGTAATTTTTTTATATCGTGAAAATGCAAACCAGTTGTAGGTTCATCAAAAATAAATAACGATTTAGCTTGCCGGCTTCCTTTTACCAAAAATGAAGCTAATTTAATGCGTTGCGCTTCGCCACCTGAAAGCGTTGAAGAAGATTGTCCCAAAGTAACATATCCTAAGCCAACATCTTGTAGTGGTTGTAGTTTTTTTGCAATTTTTATTTCTTCATACTTATTAAAAAATACAATGGCATCATCAATTGTACAATTAAGGATGTCGTTAATTGATTTATTATAAAACTTAACTTCTAATACTTCTTTTTTAAATCGTTTTCCTTTGCAGGTTTCACATTCTAAATGAACGTCGGCCATAAATTGCATTTCAATGGTAACTTCACCTTCACCTTTACAAACTTCACATCTTCCACCTTCAACATTAAAAGAAAAGTGTTTAGGTTGGTAATTTCTAATTTTAGATAATTTTTCTGAAGCAAATAATGTTCTAATATCATCATACGCTTTTATGTATGTAACAGGGTTTGATCTGCTTGAGCGTCCAATTGGATTTTGATTGATAAATTCAATATGTTCAATGGTTGAAATGTCTCCTTTAAGTTCAGTGAATTGTCCAACTTTTTCTCCGTAACCACCTAATTGTTTTTGAATGGCAGGATACAGTATTTTACTAACTAAAGTGCTTTTTCCACTTCCTGAAACTCCTGTAACAACGGTTAAACTATTTAATGGAAATGAAACATTTATATTTTTTAAATTATGTTCTCTAGCGCCAATGACTTCAACTATATTTTTAGATTTTCTACGTTTCTTAGGAACTTCAATAGTAAGCTGGTTATTTAAGTATTTAGCGGTTAAAGAATCGGATTTTAAAATTTCTTTAAAGGTTCCTTCAGCAACAATAGCACCGCCAAAAGTTCCAGCTTCAGGGCCAATATCAATAATCATATCAGCAGCTTTCATAATATCTTCGTCGTGCTCAACTACAATAACAGTATTTCCTAAATTACGTAAATCTTTTAAAACTTTTATTAAGCGTTCTGTATCTTTTGGGTGTAAACCAATGCTTGGTTCATCTAAAATATACATAGATCCAACCAAACTGCTCCCTAAAGAGGTTGCTAAGTTAATTCGCTGACTTTCACCACCAGATAAGGTATTTGAAGTTCGGTTTAAAGTTAAATATGTTAAACCAACATCATTTAAAAATTGAAGTCTGTTGTTAATTTCAACTATTAAACGTTTGGCAATACTTTGGTCGCTAATACTTAATTTTAAGTTTTTAAAGAAGTCGGTTAGTTCATTTAAAGGTAAATCAACTAATTCGCTAATATTTTTGTTATTTATTTTAATATTATTGGCTTCTTCACGTAATCGTTTGCCATTACACTTAGTACATTTTGTTTTCCCACGATAGCGAGAAAGCATTACTCTATATTGAATTTTATAACTTTTTTCTTCTAAATGTTTAAAAAAAGAATGCAAACCTTCAAACGAATTATTTCCTTCCCAAACTATTTTCTTTTGTTCTTCAGTTAATTGAAACCAGGGTTTATGAATTGGAATATCAAATGTATATGCGTTATTTATAAGTTCATTTTTATAATTTAGAAATGAATCAGATTTCCAAGGTAAAATAGCGTCTTCATAAATTGATAATGATGTGTTTGGCACAACTAAATCTTCGTCAATACCAATAATATTTCCGTAACCTTCACATGTTGGGCAAGCACCATAAGGATTGTTAAAACTAAATAAATGTGTATTAGGTTCTAAAAATTGAATACCATCTAATTCAAACTTATTATTAAATACTATTTGTTTATTTGTATTTATATCTTCAATAATACATTCTCCTTTTCCTTCAAAAAAAGAAGTCTGAATAGCATCACCTAAACGGTTATAGAAATCTTCATCATCTTTTATAATAACTCTATCAATAACAAGATAGAAATCGTGTTCAATTTCAGTTGTAATATCTTCTATTCGAAGTATTTCATTTTTATATTTTATTCTTGAATAGCCTTGTTGAGCTAAAATTTTTATTGTTTGCAAAACGTTCCTTTCATCAGGAATATGTACAGGGGAAAGCAGCAGTAGTTTTGTATTTAATGTTAACGTTTTAATATAATTTAATACATCAGTTACAGTTTGTTTTTTTACTTGATTGCCAGAAATAGGAGAGTAGGTTATACCAATTCTGGCAAATAATAATTTTAAATAATCGTAAATTTCGGTTGAAGTTCCAACGGTAGAACGCGGATTTGTTGAATTCACTTTTTGTTCAATAGCTATAGCAGGCGCAATCCCTTTAATATAATCAACTTTCGGTTTGTTTAACCTTCCTAAAAACTGACGCGCATAAGATGATAAGCTTTCAACATACCGGCGTTGTCCTTCAGCAAATAACGTATCAAAGGCTAAACTAGATTTTCCAGAACCTGAGAGCCCTGTAATTACCACCAACTTGTTTCTTGGAATAGCAACATCTATATTTTTTAAATTATGAAGTCTAGCTCCTTTTATAAGGATGTTTTCTTTCGGATTTAACGTTGCAATATTTTTAGTCATTTTAATATAAAAAGTGATAGAGGCAAAGATAACTACAATAAATGAAAATTAATGTATTGGGTTCATGTAAAACTGATAAAACGAAATAACGGCTCTTGGTTAGAATTATAAATTTTATGTTAATTATTTTGAATAAAATTTGTGATTCTAATAAAAACTTCGCATATTTGACATAACTAAAATCCAAAATTACGCCTATAACACACAATTACTTTTTATAAAATTTTAAAAATACAGTTACATTTAAATCATTATAATGTATTTAAAGTTATGGAAAGTAAACACACTACAGATGGCGTTTTAGTTCGCAATTATATTCAAGGAAATGAGAAATCTTTAGAGATTTTAATTATTCGTCATAAACAACGAATTTTTAGCTTTGTTTTATCTAAAGTTCAGGATAGAGTAATAGCAGAAGATATTTTTCAAGATACTTTTATTAAAGTTATAAATACTTTAAAAAGAGGAAAATACAATGAAGAAGGTAAATTTTTACCTTGGGTGATGCGTATAGCTCATAACTTAATTATTGATCATTTTAGACGTAATAAAAGATTACCTAAATTTAATAATACTGATGAATTTGATATTTTTGATGTATTAAGTGATGAAATGTTGTCTATTGAAAATCAGATAATTAAAGATCAAATATTGGGTAATGTTCGTAGTTTAATTGAAGAATTACCTGACGATCAAAAAGAAGTTTTATTAATGCGTATGTATAGAGATATGAGTTTTAAAGAAATTTCAGAAAATACAGATGTAAGTATTAATACAGCACTTGGTAGAATGCGTTACGCTTTAATAAATTTGAGAAAATTAATTGAAAAGCATCAAATTGTTTTAGTAAATTAAAAATAAACACAATATAAGAGTAATTTTATCGTTATAAATATTATAAACTAGATATTTATGATGAAACTTTACTCTCAAAAGACTCCTACGATGGAGCATCCTAGGAAAGAAATAATTCAATATTTGCTCAGCTACTCTAAACAATTTAGAGTGGTTAAAACCAACAAAAACGACTATATTGAATTACATTTGAATTAATGTTCTTTAAACCCACTTTTAACCGAAAGTGGGTTTTTTTATTTTAAAACAGATTTTCTTCCAATTGTTTTAGTAATAATATCGTTTTCTATATTCCATCCTCTGGCAGGGGAATATTCACGCCCATAAAAAATTATTTGAAGGTGGAGTTTATTCCATAATTCTTCCGGGAATAATCGTTTAGCGTCTCTTTCAGTTTGAGCTACATTTTTACCGTTTGTTAAATTCCATCTGTACATTAAACGATGAATATGAGTATCAACAGGAAATGCTGGCACACCAAAAGCCTGACTCATAACTACACTTGCTGTTTTATGCCCTACAGCAGGTAATTCTTCTAAGTCTATAAAGTTTTGTGGAACTTTTCCATCGTGTTTTTCAATTAAAATTTTGGATAAGCCGTAAATACCTTTTGATTTCATTGGTGATAATCCGGCAGGTTTAATAATCTCTTTAATTTCTTCAACAGAAAGTTTTACCATATCATAAGGATTATCAGCTTTTGCAAACAATATTGGTGTAATTTTATTGACTCCTTTGTCTGTACTCTGGGCAGATAATAATACAGCAATTAATAAAGTGTATGGATCTTTATGATCTAAAGGGATAAGTGTGTCAGGATATATATATTCAAGTGTGTCAATTACAAATTGAACTTTTTCTTGTTTTGTCATTGTTC
>SDWL01000166.1 GCA_004195315.1 Lutibacter sp. | reverse complement strand
ATCCATTTCTAATATCTGATGTTGTTGCCATATTTTTTTATTTTAAGCTATTAGCCTTTATGTTTTATAGTGTTATTTTTTTGGTGTTTTATAAATAAATTAACTACCTGTATAGCCTTTCATAATTCCTCTTTGAGAATTTTTAATAAAAAGTAATATTTGATCTCTTTCTTTTGTTGCTTCCATTTCAGCCTCAATTTTTTCTAAAGCTTGTGTAGTATTATAATTTTTTTGGTATAATAATCTAAATATATTTTGAATTTCTCTAATCTTTTCAGTCTTAAAACCTCGCCTTCTAAGTCCTATTGAATTAATACCAATAAATGATAATGGCTCTTTACCTGCTTTAGCAAATGGAGGAACGTCTTTTCGAACTAAAGAACCTCCTGATACTAATGCGTGATCACCAATATGAATAAATTGATGTACTGCTACTAAACCACTTAAAATTGCAAAATCTCCAATAGTTACGTGCCCAGCTATAATTGAACCATTTGCTAAAATACAGTTATTACCCACTACACAATCATGTGCGACATGTGAAGTTGCCATAATTAAACAATTATCACCAATTTGAGTTTTTCCAAGCGCTTTTGTTCCTCTATTAACAGTTACACACTCTCTAATTGTGGTATTATTACCAATGATAGCTAGAGAATCTTCTCCATCAAATTTCAAATCTTGAGGAATTGCTGAAATTACTGCTCCTGGAAAAATTCTACAATTTTCACCAATTCTAGCTCCTTCCATAATGGTTACATTAGAACCTATCCAAGTCCCAGAACCAATAGTTACATCATTATGAATGGTTGTAAAAGGTTCTACTACTACATTGGTTGCAATTTTTGCTCCTGGGTGTATATATGCTAAAGGTTGATTCATTATTCTTTTGGTTTTTTTGCTATTTGAGCCATTAGTTCTGCTTCTACTACTAATTTACCATTTGCATAGCCATAGGACTGCATATGACAAATTCCTCTTCTAATTGGAGATATTAATTCTGCTCTAAATATTAAAGTATCGCCTGGTAAAACTTTTTGTTTGAATTTTACTTTATCCATTTTCATAAAATAAGTTAAATAATTTTCTGGATCTGGTACTGAGCTTAATACTAAAACACCGCCACATTGAGCCATAGCTTCTACTTGAAGGACTCCTGGCATTACTGGTGCATCTGGAAAGTGGCCTGTAAAAAAAGGTTCGTTCATCGTTACATTTTTCATTCCAACCACATGATTTTTTGATAATTCTAAAATTCTATCAATTAATAAAAAAGGTGGTCTGTGTGGAAGAATACTCATAATTTTATGAATATCCATTAATGGTGCTTTATCTAGATCATACGTAGGTACGTTATTTCTTTTTTCTTGTTTAATTATTTTTTGCAACTTTTTTGCAAAAACCGTATTTACTAAATGTCCTGGTTTATTAGCTATTACCTTACCTCTAATTCTTGTACCAACTAAAGCTAAATCACCTATAACATCTAATAATTTATGCCGTGCAGCTTCGTTAGCCCAGCGTAATGTTAGATTATCCAGAATTCCATTTGCTTTTACATTAAGTGTTTCCTTATTAAAAGCTTTTTTTAATTTATCCATAGTTTCATTAGATATTTCTTTATCTACATAAACTATGGCATTGTTTAAATCGCCACCTTGTATTAAATTGTTATCCAATAACATTTCTAATTCATGCAAAAAACTAAACGTTCTTGCATCGGCTATTTCATTTTTAAAATCCGAAAGCGAATCTAGTGTAGCATTTTGAGTTCCTAATACTTTAGTTCCAAAATCTACCATTGTAGTTATTTGAAATTCATCAGAAGGCATTAATATAATTTCACTGCCAGATTCTTCATCTTTATAAGAAATAATCTCTTTTACAATATATTCATCTCGTTCTGAATCTTGTTCAATAATTCCGGCTTTTTCAAGAGCTTCAATAAAATGTTTTGAAGATCCATCCATAATTGGAGGTTCTGGAGCATTTATTTCAATGCATATATTATCTATTCCCAAAGCAACAACAGCTGCTAAAACATGTTCAGATGTATTTACAAAAACACCTCTTTTTTCAAGATTTGTACCTCTTTGAGTATTTATTACATATTCTGCACTTGCTTCAATTACAGGTGATCCTTCTAAATCTATTCTCACAAAAGCATATCCATAATTTACAGGAGCAGGTTTAAAATTCATAGTAACTTTATTCCCTGTATGTAAACCAACACCCGAAAGTGTTACTTCATTTTTGATTGTTTTTTGTTTACTTTTCATGATAAGTCTTTTAACGCTTTTATTTCTTTTTCTAAAGAATTTAGTTTTACAACCAATTCAGGTAATTTTTTAAAGTATACATATGATTTGTTATAATCAGAATAACCAAATGCTGGTGTTCCTTGAATAATTTCATTATCCTTAATGTTTTTTCCAATACCTGATTTGGCTTGCATACGAATATTATTTCCTATTATTAAATGTCCCGCAATACCAACTTGACCACCAATCAAACAATTCTCTCCAATTTTAGTTGAACCTGCAATACCAGTTTGAGCTGCAATTACCGTATTTTTTCCAATTTCAACATTATGTGCTATTTGAATTTGGTTATCTAACTTCACTCCTTTCCTAATAATTGTTGAGCCTAATGTTGCCCTATCAATAGTTGTAGCTGCTCCTATATCCACATTATCTTCAATAACAACATTCCCAATTTGGGGTATTTTATTATAAATACCATCTGCACTTGGTGCAAAACCAAAACCATCAGCTCCTATGATAGCACCTGAATGAATTGCACAATTTTCACCAATTACAGTTTCAGAGTAAATTTTTGCTCCAGCGAATATGGTAGTATTTGAACCAATGGTAACGTTATCACCAATGTAAACATTTGGATAAATTTTCACGTTATCTCCCAGTTGTACATTATTACTTAAATATGCAAAAGCTCCTAAATATAAATTTTTACCTATTTTAGCTGTTTCACTTATAAACGAAGGTGATTCAATTCCTGTTTTATTTAATTTAACTTCATTATAGAATTCTAAAAGCTTAGAGAATGAAGCATAGGCATCTTCTACCTTTATAAGAGTTGTACCAATTTTATTTTCAACAACAAAATCTTTGTTCACAATTATAATAGAAGCTTTTGTAGAATAAATATGTGAGGTATATTTAGGATTAGAGAGGAATGTTAAAGACCCTTCTTCTCCTTCCTCTATTTTTGAAAGTTTATAGACTATGGCATTTTCATTTCCGTCTATTTCACCATCTAAAATTTCTGCTATTTGGTTTGCTGTAAATTTCATTTAATTGCAAAAGTAAAAAAAAAGTTGAACACTACCTATTTCTTTGGATAGCATATATAATACTTAATTACTGGGTTTGACAATGCTTGTAAATTTAAATGATCGGAAGCTTCAGTAACATCCTTAATTTCCCCATTTTTATATAAAATTTGAATCGTATTTTTTGTAGCATCATATGCTTGATTTTGAATTTTACCATGATATACAAAATACTCTAATTCTGAATCATTTAACTTAAATATACCTTTAACTTCTTGTTTAATTTTTACAATTTGATCTTCTGTAAATGGCTCTTTTTGAAGTATAACCTTTGGTAATATTCTATTCACTAAACTTTCAGATAATTTTGATATTACTTTATCTTCATGTGAAATCCATTCTTTAATTGCAGAAAAAACATCATAATCGTCCAATTTAGCAAATGTTTTAAGTGTTTCTAAACTGAAGTTTTCTTCAGTAATTTGATGATTTAAAAAATAAGTAAATGCTTTACTGGCTGGTAATTTTTTACCTGATAAAGCTAATACTTTTGCTCGCTCTAAAATTTTTCCTAATAATTTTTCTGCCACCAAACCTGTTTTATGCAAGTAAACTTGCCAATACATTAACCTTCTGGCTACAATAAATTTTTCGACAGAATAAATACCTTTTTCTTCAATTACTAAATTATCATCTTTAACATTTAGCATCGCTATTAATCGCTCAGAGCTTATATTTCCTTCAGCAACACCTGTGTAAAAACTATCACGATTTAAATAATCCAACCTGTCCATATCTAATTGACTAGAAATTAATTGATACAAAAACTTACGATGATACTTTTCTGTAAAAATAGTGATTGCCAATGTAAGCTGCCCTTTAAACTCAATATTTAAAGCCTGCATAAATTTTAACGAAACGGCTTCATGATTAATTCCTGTAAGAATACTCTGCTCTAAAGCGTGTGAAAATGCTCCATGACCAATATCGTGCAAAAGAATCGCAATATTTAATGCATTGGCTTCTTCATTAGAAATTTCAATTCCCTTACTTCGTAAATTTCGCACAGCTTTTTGCATTAAATGCATGCATCCAAGTGCATGATGAAACCTTGTATGATGAGCTCCTGGATATACTAAATGCGACAATCCCATTTGAGAAATACGCCTTAAACGTTGAAAATAAGGATGATCTATCAAATCACAAATTAAAGTATTAGGAATCGTAATAAAACCGTAAATTGGATCGTTTAATATTTTAAGTTTGTTCGTTTTTTTATCGTTCAAAACAATTATTTTATAAATAGTGCTACAAATATAACAATATGAGTGATATAAACATTTTATGGGTTGATGATGAAATAGATATTTTAAAACCACACATTATTTTTTTAGAAAAAAAAGGATATATAGTTTCAACTTGTAATAATGGAGCTGATGCAATTGATATGTGCAATGAAAATAATTATGATATTGTTTTTTTAGATGAAAACATGCCTGGTTTAAGTGGCTTAGAAACCCTCACGGAAATAAAAAGTAAACAAGCAAACTTACCTATTGTAATGATTACCAAGAGTGAAGAAGAATATATTATGGAAGATGCCATTGGTAATAAAATAGCGGATTATTTAATTAAACCCGTAAATCCGCATCAAATATTATTGAGTTTAAAAAAGACTTTAGACCATTCTCGCTTAGTTTCAGAAAAAACAACTTCTAACTATCAGCAAGAATTCAGAAAAATTGCGATGGATTTGGCAATGGTAAATTCTTATGAAGAATGGATTGATATTTATAAAAAATTGGTTTATTGGGAATTGGAATTAGAAAATATTAATGATTCTGGTATGGTTGAAATATTAGAAAGCCAAAAACAAGAAGCAAATTCGCTATTTTTTAAATTTATAAAAAAGAATTATAGTGATTGGATTTATAATAATGATGATGTTCCAATAT
>SDWL01000165.1 GCA_004195315.1 Lutibacter sp. | reverse complement strand
TCTCTAAATGGCTTAATGAATTTATTGAATCAAGTAACAATATAAGAAAAGTAAATGTACCCGTAAATGAATTTCGAACTTGTATAGAAATGGAGACATCTGAAGATGTCGAAAAAGGCATAGATGCCAGTTTCTTTGATGGCCCAATAACGATTGAATTTAAGGATGTTTCATTTACCTACGCAGAAGCAAAAGAACCAACATTAAAACACCTATCTTTCACATTGCATGAAGGTGAGAAAGTAGCTCTAGTTGGAAATAATGGTGCAGGAAAGACCACTATTGTAAAACTACTTAGTGGATTGTATACCGTTGATAGTGGTGAAATACTGATAAATGAGATTCCTATCAATCAGATTTCTAAGAAAAGTTATATGGACCTTTTTAGTGTAGTGTTCCAAGATAGTGAACCCTTATCTTTAACGATAAAACACAATATTGGATGTACTAAACTAGATGATATTGACGAATCGAGAATGTGGGATTCCTTAGAAAAAGCTGGACTAAAAGAAAAAGTAGAATCTTTTGAAAAATATAACTTCAAAAAATGTCATGATTGACGCTTCAAGAATTATAACAGAAGCATTAGTGCAATCAGGTGCAGATGTGTTTATAGGTTATCCAATAACACCTTCCAATTTATTTTACAGCTATTCAAAAGAACGTTTTCCAGAATTTCTAGCAGGACCCGATGAGATATCAGTTTTACAATGGATGTGTGGCTATTCGGCAGCAGGTAAAATTCCAGTTACAGCAACTGCATTTCCAGGTTTAGCATTAATGACTGAAACGCTGAATATGGCATATATGATGGAATTGCCAATGGTACTTATTATTACACAACGTTTAGGGCCAAGTACAGGTTCAGCAACTACAGGAGCACAAGGTGATTTAAAATTTATAGATGGAATTATTTCAGGTGGTTTTCCTTTGCCAATATTTTCTCCTTCTAATTTTGATGATGCCTGGACACTTTCAAATGAAGCTGTAAAAACAGCTATAAAATTTAGAACACCAGTAATTATTTTAACGTCGAAGGAATTGGTGATGACTCAAAAAAGTTTCAATATCAATTCTTTAGAAACATTAGAAAAGGTTGATACAACTCCAAAAGCATTTGAACCTCCATATCAGCCTTATAAAGCAGGTGAAGATATGGTACCACCATTTTTTCCTCTAGGGAATAATGAATATCAGGTGCGTTTCAATTCATCAACTCATGATAATGACGGATTAATACGGAAAGGTACTCCTGAAAGTTTAGCAAATACTTGGCGTCTTCGAGAAAAATTGGAAAACCGTATTGATGAATATACTTTTTTTGAGTTAGATGCTGAAGAAGGCGCAACAAATTTAATTGTTACTTGGGGTGTTACAGCTGATGCTTCAAGAGATGCTGTTTATTCAATTCGGAATAAAGGAGAAAAAATTTCATTATTAATTGTAAAAACTTTATTACCAATTTCTAAAAAAATATACGATATCATTGATTCTTATGATACGGTAACATTTGCAGAAGAAAATATGACTGGCCTATATAAAGAGATGATATTTGGTAAAAGAAATAACCCAAAAGTTAAAACAGCTACCAAATTTGCTGCCATGTTAACGCCTTCTGAAATAGAAGAAATTGTAAAATAATTGTATTGAATTTATGGAAACAACAGAAAAAATATTAACCACTGCTAAAATGCCTTTTTGTCCTGGATGTGGACATGGAGTTTGTGTTAGAAGTATTTCTAAATCTTTGAAAGAATTAGGTTATAAACCAAAAGATGTAGCTTTAGTAAGTGATATTGGTTGTTCAGGATTGGTAGACCCGTTATTTGCAACGCACACAATTCATGGCTTACACGGTAGAGCACCTGCATTGGGAGTTGGAGTGACTTTAGGATTAGATAATCCTTATAAAAAAGTAATTGTTATTCAAGGAGATGGCGGTGCAACTATAGGGTTACAACATATTCTAGAAGCAGCACGTAGAAATATTGACATGACCTTAGTTGTCATTAATAACTTACTTTACGGAATGACGGGCGGACAAATGAGTGGCTTGTCAACTAATGAATTTAAGGATTATAAACATAACGATGACAATACCGAACCTTATGATGTTGTTAACTTAGCACATCAATCTGGTGCGGCATTTAGTGTTCGAGTTAATGATATTTCAAACTTTACGGATGTTTTAAAAGAAGCTATAAGTGTACAAGGGTTTTCATTGGTTGAATTGTCAAGCTTATGTACTTCTTACGGAATGAAAAAAGTTGCTGAATTTAAGGACTTTATTGCTGCTGAAGAAAAACTCATGAATAAACGTCCAGTAGGTGTTAGTTTAAAAAGAGAGACTAATTCTTTGTTGGAGAATATTAAAGGTTTAGACACTCAATTCACATCAACAATAAATGATAGTATAGGTGTGGTTATTGCTGGTTCAGCAGGTGGAGGAATACAATCTGCCGCTAGAATGTTGGCAAAAGCAGGAATGTTATCAGGTTTGCACGCAACTATGAAGGGAGAATACCCAATAACTGTTGGTACTGGATTTTCTGTTGCTGAAGTAATTCTATCCAAAAAGCCTATTAATTTCACAGGTTTGGAAAAACCTAGTGTTGTAATTGCAGTTACTGATGATGGTTGGAATAAGGTTAAAAACCGTATTACAGAAAATTCAAAAGTGTTTGTAGATAGTAAAATCAGCACTGAAAGGAATTTTGAAACAAAAGAATTTTTGAAAATAGGAGGTAAAAAAGGAGCAGCTTTATGTACGGTTTCTCATTGGATAAAAGAATCAGGAATATTTCCTATAGAAGCATTACTTAAAGTTGTTGAAGATAGTAAGTATGCAGCGTCTTTACAAAACGCAATTAAAAGTGCGGACGATTTATAATAGGTATTTTTTATCTGAGATAAAAATCAACTAAAATTCAAGCCTATTTCTAAGTGCTTTTTTATAGGCTTGTTTTTTCTTTTTTTCTAAACGATTTTTAATACTCAACTTGCTTGGTTTCGTAGGTTTTCTTTTTTTGGGAACTTTCAACCCATTTGTAATGAGTTCAAAAAATCGCTTGATTACAATTTCTTTGTTTTTATGCTGACTTCTACTTTCATCACAAGTTAGTAGTAAGCTATTTTCTTTGGTAAGTTTTGAACTTAAATTTTTAAATAGCAATTCTTTTTCTTCTTCAGTAAATTCAGCTGAATTTTGTAAATCAAAAAACAACTTAACTTTTGAAGAAACTTTATTTACATGTTGTCCACCAGCACCGCTACTTCTAACAGCTTTAAACTTAAGTTCTTTTATAATATTTTCAATAATCATTGGTGTTTAAATTTGTATCCAAATTTTGCAGATGTAAAAAATGCAAATCTAAATCGGTTAAATTATCAGAGAAGCTTTGTAAATTAGTTTTCGTTTTTAAAATTTTATCAATTTTTTTTATTGCAGTTTCAAAGCGTGTTTTTTTATCACCTTTTAATAAAATATATGGGCGATTGTATTTTTTTAAGGCATTTTCAAACGCATTAAACATTTCCAAACGAAGTTCAGAGCGATCTCTTAAATCATCCTCTTCCCAAGGAGTATCAATATAGGTAAGTAAATACAAATCGTAGGTATTAGCAATCGCAGCTTCTTCTAGTTCTGAATCAACAAAACCTCCATAGAACTCTTCAGAATATACTTTAGTTTCTAATAAATCTGTATCGCAAATTAATACTTTATCTGCTTTTTTAGCTAAGTTATTCTCTAACTTTATTTGACCTATTGCTATTGGTAATAAATCAGAATTCTCACAAGTTTTACGTTCGTTATTCCACTTTTCCTGTAAATATTCTCTTGCAAATTCTGGAGCCCAAACAGTATTATAATGGCGTGCTAATTGTTTAGAAAGGGTAGTTTTACCAGTGCTTTCAGGACCAAATAAAACTACTTTTATAATGTTTATGTTAGTTTGTTTAAGTGCTTTTTCCATGCGAAATAACCTTGAAATGCTAAAATTAAAAATAGTGTGTATTGAATTCCTGTAAAACCATATCCTTTTGCAAAATACAACGGAATTGAAACAATATTACCAACAATCCAAAGTGTCCAGTTTTCGATTTTTTTGTTAGCCATTAACCACATTGCTGCAAAAAATATCCCTGATGTAAAGGTATCTAAATAAGGTGTTCCTTCTCTGAAATTAGTCAAATTTCCTGAAGTAAGCTTCGAAATCGCATAATTTATACTTTCACTAAAACCTAAATTATTAGGCATTACATTGTAATACCTGTAAACTATTATAACAAAAACTGATGTAAAAATAAAGATTCCAAATGCTTTTATTTTATCAGTTTTAGTTGTTCTCGAAATTGGAATATGACGCTGTTTATCATCAATAATTTTACTCCACATATACCAACCGTAGAGACTCATAATTGTATAATAAATATTGATAATTAAGTCGCCGTACAAATTCCATTGAGTTAGCAAATACACGTATAAAACGGTGCTAATAATTCCCGTTGGAAAGACTAAAATATTTTCTTTTTTTGCATATAAAACACTAATTACACCAAACAGAGCAGCAATAAATTCAAGTGAAATGTTTAACGCACTTGCAGATTGATACGGTTCTAAGAAAAAATTTATAATTTCATTCATACACTTACAGTAATAAATCAATATCGTTTTCAAAAGCGGTTCCTATAACAACTAAATCAGCTCCATTATTATAGGCAATTGCTAATTGTTCTTTAGTTCTAATTCCACCACCAACAATTAACGGTACATTAATATTCTTTTTTACTTCTGATATAAGATGAGAATTAACTGGATTTTTGGCTCCGCTTCCTGCTTCTAAATAAATGAGTTGTTTTCCTTTGTACATCCCAGCAATTGAAGTGTCAACTGCCAATTTAATGTTCTCTTGAGAAATAGGTGTTGTTTTACTAATTTTTAATACAGATGAATTTGTTCCACCATCAATTAAAATATAACCAGTTGGAATAATTTCTAAGGAGGAATTTTTTAAAAAGGGAACCGATTTTATTTGTTGTTCAATTAAATATTCAGGATTTCTGCCAGAAAGTAACGATAAAAATAACAAAGCATCTGCATTATTTGTAACTTGAGAATAATCTCCTGGAAATAGAACAATTGGAATTTCAGTATATGTTTTTATTGCTTTTACAAATAAATCTGTTGTACCGTTTTCAACAAAACTACCACCAACAAAAATAAAGTCAATCTTGGCCTGATTAATAACCTGTCTCTTATACAC
>SDWL01000164.1 GCA_004195315.1 Lutibacter sp. | reverse complement strand
CACTATTTGGCATTTGATACTTTTTATTACAAAATTTAAACAAAGTTATGGTGTTATTTCACAAACAAAAAAAGCTTTAAACGAAGTTGAAGAAGAATTTGATAGCCATAGAAAAAAAGCACTAGAACGTGAACAAATAGTTATGCGTAAATTACAAGATGAATTGAATAAACAGAAAAAAGATTAACTGTTTTTAAAATTTATTTTTACATTTAATTATTATTAACTTTAAAATTAAAAGTAATGAAAAAAAATATGGGATCTGCCGACAAAATTTTTAGAGTATTAATAGCCATAGTTATTGCTATTTTATATTGGCAAGGAATTATTAGTGGCACTCTTGCAATTGTTCTTTTAGTTTTTGCAGGAATATTTGTATTAACTAGTTTAATAAGTTTTTGCCCTATTTATCCAATTTTAGGGTTAAATACTTGTAAGAAAAAATAAGATTTTCATAAAAAAAGGCTTTTAAAAGCCTTTTTTTATTCTCCACAATAAGTCACAAAATTTCTTGGTGTTTCATACAATGTAATTGAAAGTTCTAATTTTTCATCAATTTTTAAACGTAACTTATTCCAAATTATAACTGAAATATTTTCAGCCGTTGGATTTAATGTTTTAAAGGCTTCAACTTCTTCGTTTAAATTTTTGTGATCAAATTTTTCTTCAATTTCTGTTTCAATAAGGTTTTTTAGAATTTTCATATCCATTACAAAACCAGTTTCTGGATGAATTTCGCCTTTAACAGAAACTATCAACTCGTAATTATGGCCGTGATAGTTTGGATTGGCGCATTTTCCAAAAACCGTTGCATTTCTAGCATCTGTCCAATCTGCATTGTACAATCTATGCGCTGCATTAAAATGTGCTTTTCTGTTTACAGTTACCTTCATTTATAATTACTTTTCATTTATAAAACTGTAGTACTTCTCAAAAATAATTTTAAACCACTCTGTGTATATTTCCGGTTGTTCAACCATATCATTTTTTACATCTTCAAGTGTCATCCATTTATAACTTTCTACTTCTTCCCTATTAATTATTGGGTTTTCGTTAAAGTATCCAATCATAATATGATCAAGTTCATGTTCTGTTAGCCCATTTGCAAATGGAGCTTTATAAATAAATGAAGTTACTTCTTTTAACTCGCAAACAAAACCCATTTCTTCTTGTAAACGTCGTTTACCAGCTTCAATATTGCTTTCTCCATTACGCTGGTGACTACAACAAGAATTTGCCCATAATAAAGGTGAATGATATTTCTCAGCAGCACGTTGTTGCAGCATTAATTCATTTTTAGTATTAAAAACAAAAACTGAAAATGCTCTATGCAAAACCGCTTTTTCATGAGCTTCCATTTTTGGCATTAAACCAATTTGCTCGTCTTTTTCGTTTACTAAAATAACTTGTTCTTCTATCATAGTTTTTATAATTACAACAAATTTACAAATCTTTTTCTCATAGAGTTATAATTTAACCTAATATCATATCTTTGCACCTCAAAATTTGAAGATGAGTTTTTTAGAAGAAATACAACGTAGACGTACATTTGGAATAATTTCGCATCCCGATGCTGGTAAAACAACATTAACCGAAAAATTATTACTTTTTGGTGGTGCTATACAAGAAGCTGGTGCTGTAAAAAATAATAAAATAAAGAAAGGAGCAACTTCTGATTTTATGGAAATTGAGCGTCAACGTGGTATCTCTGTAGCTACGTCTGTACTTGCTTTTATTTATAAAGACAAGAAAATAAATATTTTAGATACTCCTGGACATAAAGATTTTGCTGAAGACACTTTTAGAACTTTAACTGCTGTAGATAGTGTTATTGTAGTTGTTGATGTTGCAAAAGGTGTTGAAGAACAAACTGAAAAATTGGTTGAAGTATGTAGAATGCGTAAAATACCAATAATTGTTTTTATTAATAAATTAGATCGTGAAGGTAAAGATGCATTTGATTTATTAGACGAAGTTGAACAAAAATTAGGATTAAGAGTTACACCTTTAAGTTTCCCAATTGGAATGGGTTACGATTTTAAAGGAATTTATAATATCTACGGAAAAAAAATAAATATATTTTCTGGAGAAAACAAACAAGTGGTTACCGAAGGAGAAGGTGTTGAATTTACTGATATTTCGGTTCCTGAATTAGATAAAATTATTGGAGATAAAGCTGCAGATATTTTACGTGAAGAAATAGAATTAGTTACTGAAGTTTATCCTGATTTTAACAAAGAAGAATATCTAAACGGCGATTTACAACCAGTATTTTTTGGATCAGCTTTAAATAATTTTGGTGTAAAAGAATTATTAGAATGTTTTATTGAAATTGCTCCTTCACCACAACCTAAAATGTCTGAAGAGCGCTTGGTAGATTCTAAAGAAGAAACAATGACTGGTTTTGTGTTTAAAATTCATGCAAATATGGATCCAAATCATAGAAACAGATTAGCTTTTGTTAAAATTGTTTCAGGGACTTTTAAAAGAAATGCGCCTTATTTACATGTGCGTCACAATAAAAAATTAAAATTTTCTAGTCCAAATGCTTTCTTTGCAGAAAAGAAAGAAATTGTTGAAGAGTCTTTTCCTGGTGACATTGTTGGATTACAAGATACAGGAACTTTTAAAATTGGAGATACTTTAACTGAAGGTGAAAATTTAAACTTTAAAGGAGTCCCAAGTTTTTCTCCAGAACATTTCCGTTATGTTAATAATGCAGATCCCCTAAAATCTAAACAATTATTTAAAGGTTTAGATCAACTAATGGACGAAGGTGTTGCGCAATTATTTACACTAGATTTAAACGGAAGGAAAATAATTGGAACCGTTGGGGCTTTACAATATGAAGTTATTCAATACCGGTTAGAACACGAATATGGGGCAAAATGCAGTTATGAAAATCTACCTGTTCATAAAGCATGTTGGGTAGATCCTGAAGACCATAAAAATGCAGAGTTTAAAGAGTTTAAACGAGTAAAACAACGATTTTTAGCCACCGACAAACAAGGTCAATTAGTGTTTTTAGCGGATTCTGAATTTACTATTCAAATGACACAAAGTAAATATCCAACGGTTAAATTACATTTTACCAGTGAATTTCAATAATTAATATTCAATAACACTAAACTCTAATTGTAAAGGTTTTATAGATTTTAACAACATAGGAATAAAATCTTTACCAAGCTTTAAATAAATTTCAGAGAAATTACGGTTTCGTTCTTCTAAACTTTGATTTGGGAACAATTCATTTTGCAGCAATATAATTCTTTCTACAACATCTGAAAGTTTGCGCTTTTGTGCTTTTAGTAATCTTTTTTCTAAATTATCAAGCCCATTTAATTGTTTTTTCTCTTGTGCATTTACAGCACCTAAAAACGAAATATCTGTTTGTCTAGCAACATCTTTTAAATCTATAAATTGTTGTATTAGATGTTCTTTTTGTTTTGAAAAATCGATTTTTATTTCTGAAATTTCTTTAATTTTATTTGAAATTAAATATTCTTGTTTTGAAAACAATTCACGGATTGAAATATTTAATTTACTACTCTTAATTAATTGTTTTTCAGAAGCTAGCAACACCGAATTTCTCAATAACAAAATTGGAAAAGGTGTCCTTACTGCTTCAAAGTAGTTCTTTAATTGAAACCAATACGCCAACTCTCCACCTCCACCAATGTAACATAAATTTGGTAAAACTGTTTCTTGAAACAGCGGTCGCATAATTACATTTGGACTAAAACGTTCCGGATGATTTGAAACTTCCTCTAAAATTTCATCTTTAGAAAAAGTTAAATTTGTAGAATTAATAAAATATTGATTGTTATCAAAAATAATACGCTCACGTAAATTATCTTTTAAATAAAATAAGTTAATCTCCCTTGGATTTACTTGTATAGTATAACTTTCTCCTAACTTTTCACTTGTTTTTGAAACTTCTTTAAATGAAATGTTATTTAACAATTCAGCTTTTACAGTTGGTGTAAATTGCTGCTTTAATTGTACATCATCACCATCAATAATAACCAAACCGTATTCTCCGAAAAGTTCATTTACTAAATAGCTAGTTGCGTCTGATAAGTTGCTATGTTCTAAATATGATTTTCTAAATAATTCCTTTAAGTAATTGGCGTCGTCTGAATTACCAATTAATTCTGAAAATTCATTAAAAACCGCATCAAAACCTTCGGTGCTTAATCTTCCTACAGCACCGCTACTTTTTCTATTCCAAGCTATTTTTTTATCTTTCATATTACCTAATTTTTTAAGACCAGCAAGTGAAAGTACACCTGCATTTTCAGCAATTAGTTTATGTCTTTCTAAAAGGATTAGAAAAGACTCCATTATTTCGTAGTCACTTACTGTTACTATTTCATCGACATAGTCGCGTACCATGTTGAAGGTCAGCTGGTTGTCGAGACCGATGCCACCAC
>SDWL01000163.1 GCA_004195315.1 Lutibacter sp. | reverse complement strand
AGATGTGTATAAGAGACAGTTATTATACTCATTCTCACTCAATCGTGTAAAAAGGAAAATGAATGTGAAGATATAGCTTGTTTTACTCCTCCTTCTCCATTTGGTTTTGAGTTAGTTGATAAATTTACAGGAGAAAATTTATTCACAAACGGAACATTTAACTCAAATGATATTAAAGTTATAAATCTTGATAATCAAAGTAACGTAGAATTTACATTTATTGATGAAAATGATTATAATGTAATTCAGATTAATACTATTGGCTGGAAAACGGAGGTCGTAAATTATTCAATACAAATTTCTACAGAAAACATTTTTAATTTATATGTTAGTGCAGAAAGACTGAATGAGAACTGTTGTTCTTTCACAAGGTATCAAGAAATAAAAATTGAAAACTCCGAATTTGAATTAAATCAAACTAATGGACTCTACAAAATACTTGTGGATTAAAGGTTACTTTTAGGAAAGTTGCTGTTGGTAAATTGTACTATTCTATGTTTAATGTTTCTTTCTAAAGTTAATCAGATTTCTCTAACCATTTTAAGTAGCATTTTTTTCAGTGTTAGCTGTAGTTATTTATTAACTTTAATAAATCATTCGGTGATTCTAATTCAAAATCAGGCTTATATTTCCAAGTGTTTGTATTTGCTCCGCTATATTTTACAACTACTGAAATAATGCTATTATCATTCATCAAATCCTTTTCAATATTTCTTGCAAACTTAACATCACCTTCGTGATCTCCAATATAAAATATAGTCTTATTGTTAAGGTTACTAAATATTTGATTAAGACATTTTATTCCGCAGTATGAAGATGGTTTTTGCATATTACTCGGTATGTCATCATAACCAATAATTGAACTAAATTTATGTGATATTTCATATGTATTTAAAACCTGGCTGATGTTTTCTGAAGAATTTTGTGAACAAATTCCTTGTGGTAAATTAATTTGATTTATGGTCTCTTGAATCTCTGAGAATAATTTAACCGGCGTATTATTTTTCAATTGATGCTCAGTCCATAAAGTTCCTGCTTTAAGCATTTCTTTTTCTGTCATTCCGTAATAATTGACATATAAATCTTGCCAATTCTTGGATTGATGATTAGCAATATGATAATCTTTCTCTGATTTAAGATATTTCGGCAAATTTATTCCAGTTAATCTTGGAGATACAATGGATAGAATTTGTTTAGTAATATCAATATTTTTCGGTACTGAATTAACCAATGTCCCATCGTAATCCCAGAGTATTGCATCTAATTTCATATTGTTCATTTTTTATTACAGCAAACATACTATAAAATTAATAAATAACTTCTCATCAATTCTTCTTTTCTCTTTAAGAAGTAAACTCTCTAAACAAGCTTTCCAAATTTTTGTTTTTAGTGGTTAAATTCAGAATTTTAAGACCGTTATCATGAGCAAAATCGAAAACAACTGAACGCATATCTTTTTCAGTATCAAATGTTAACACCCAAGAAGTATCGTGTATATTATTCACAGATTTTAAATGTGAAATTTTTGAAATAAATTGTTTTTCTACTTTAAAATCAAATTCAACTTCAATTATTTGCTCTTGATTTTTTTTAAGTTCATTTAAATTTTTATCAGCAACAATTTCTCCATTATTTATTAAAATTACCCGATCACAAACAGCTTCAACTTCTTGCATAATATGTGTTGAAAACAACACTGTTTTATCTTTTCCAACTTCTTTTATTAAATTTCGAATTTCAACTAACTGATTAGGATCTAAGCCAGTAGTTGGTTCATCTAAAATTAAAACGTCAGGATTGTGCAACAAAGCTGCAGCCAAACCAACTCGCTGTCTAAACCCTTTAGAAAGCTGACTAATTTTCTTGTGCGCTTCTGGTGCTAAGCCAACTTTAGCTATAATTTTCTCAACTTCAGCTTTAGAAACTTTATGAATAGATGCATTAAACTGTAAATATTCTTTTACATACATTTCTAAATACAATGGATTATGTTCTGGTAGATAACCTATACTTTTTTGAGCCTCAATTTTATGGGTATTCAAATTAAAATTACTTACAAAAACCTGTCCTTCAGAAGCATTAATAAAACCTGTAAGTATTTTCATTAGTGTAGATTTACCAGCGCCATTTGGGCCTAAAAATCCAACTATTTCTCCTTTATTTATTGAAAAACTTACAGCATTTAATGCTTTTTGTTCTCCATATAATTTGGTTATATTTTTTACTTCAATACACATTTAACAAAAATACATTTTAATTATAATTTACCTCATATTAATAACGTTGTATCCTAAATTTATTTTTTACACCTTTGTTAAAAATTATTGAATGGGTTGTCTTAGAGTAATATTATGTGTTATTTTCCCTCCTTTAGCTGTTGTAGATAAAGGTTGTGGGTCTATCGTTATTGTATTTATTTTAACTTGTTTAGGTTGGATTCCGGGTGTTATTGCGGCATTAATTATTAATAATAACCCTAAAAACTAATGCAAAAAATTAAATTAACAGACCTGGGTTTAAAAGATTACAACGATACATGGAGTTATCAAGAAGAACTTTTTAAAGGTGTTGTTGACATAAAAATTAACAATCGAAAAAATAATTTGAATGCTCAAACACCAAATTATTTTCTTTTCGTTGAACACCCACATGTATATACATTAGGCAAAAGTGGCGATTTAAGTAATTTATTATTAAATGAAGAACAGTTAAAAGCCAAAGGAGCTACATTTTATAAAATTAATAGAGGAGGTGATATTACATATCACGGGCCTGGGCAAATTGTTGGCTACCCAATTTTAGATTTGGACAATTTTTTCACAGACATTCATAAATATCTACGTTTTCTTGAAGAAGTTATTATCAAAACCTTGGCTGAATACGGCATAAAATCTGAACGAAGTGATGGAGAAACAGGGGTTTGGTTAGATGTTGGAACTCCATTTGCTCGTAAAATTTGCGCTTTAGGAGTTAGAGCTAGCCGTTGGGTAACAATGCATGGTTTCGCTCTGAATGTAAACACTAATTTAGGTTATTTTGACAATATTATTCCGTGTGGAATTAAAGGGAAAGCTGTTACTTCTTTAGAAGTTGAACTAAATAAAAAAGTACCTTTAGAAGAGGTAAAAGAGAAAATTTTAAAACATTTTACAGAATTATTTGAGGTTGAGTTTGAAGTTTAATTAGCGAGCTACTGAATCAAGTTCAGCATGATGCAGATTTCAATAAAAGCATTAAACTAATAACTGAATATTAATCCTCTTCGTTATAATATACTTTATAGAACTTCATTTTTTTCTCTTCATCATATCCTTTTTCTAAATATTCGCTTGCTGCATCAGGTGCATCAATATCTAATTTAATTTGAATATTGGTATCTAATTTAATTTCGGTTTTAATTTTTTGCTTTTGTTTTTTTAATACAACATCTGAGATTGCAAATTGATTTCTAACCAATACTTCATTTTCTGTTTCAAATTGCTTTTTATAATCATCAAACAACGCTTTCTGATCTTCGTTTTCATCAAAAATAGCTTCTTTAAAGTCGTTAATATTAATACTTTCATTTTCTTTAAAAAAGTCAACAGTTTTGGCTAGAAATTTCGTTTTTTCATGAACACCAAAATCTTCTTTAATAATTTCATCAGAAAAATCTTTACACATTTCAATGTAATTTTGTGTGTGCTGGTTATTATCGTCAGCATATTTTACATTTAAAAAGTTGTTTAACCAATATTGCGCATCGTAATTATTTGTATCTACACTTAATACTACTTTCCCTTCAGCATCAGTTGAATTAATTATTAAACAACCTTTATCTAATTTTTTTGTACTAATTCCTTTTTGAACAAACACATCTAAACTATCCTTTTCCATAAAGGTTTGAAAGAAATTAATTTTATTTTCAATTTTAAAAATTCCTATAGCTTGCGTTACAACTTCTTTATATTCAATATCTTCAAACAAAGCAATTACAACATCTCCAATTTTAATTTGGGCTGAATTAGATTGTTCAAATAAATGATTTACAATATGTTTTGAAATTTCAACAAAGGTAGATTCATCGTTAAAAATTTCAGAAGAATAATTATTTAGTTCATTTAACTCAATATTTGCATGGTGATTAAAACGAAAACTTTCTGTCACGTTCCCAAAAGGTTTTAACAAATAAGGTTTCATTAACTCATAACTTTCTTCATCAAAAGTGATTACATTTTCTGAAAAAATATTGGCAGCACTGTTAAACTTATTACCTACTTTATGTATTATAAATTTTGAAATTGTTGCTCTTGTTCTTTTAATCATCAGTTACTTTTTTAACAAAAGCAAATGTATCATTTTTAGGATGAATTTTAAGTAATTACAAGTCTAATTTTAATTGTTCTGGCAATAATCTAAACGTTTTTCTATGGTAGCTAGTTATACCAAATTTTCTAATAGCATCTCTATGTTGTTTGGTAGGATAACCTTTATTTTTTTTCCAAAAATAGTGCGGAAATTCATCATCGAGTTTTTGCATAAAATCATCTCTATACGTTTTTGCTAATACAGAAGCCGCTGCAATACTCATAAATTTAGCATCGCCTTTTACAATAGTTGTATGCAGAATATTTTTATACTGTTTAAACTTATTTCCATCAACAATAATATGTTCTGGTGTTATTTTAAGTTTTTCAATAGCCTTATGCATTGCTAAAATAGAAGCTTGCAAAATATTTATTTCATCAATTGTATTTTCTGAAATAAATGAAACTCCAAAAGACACTGCATTTTTTTCAATAAAAGGTCGTAATTGTTCACGTTGCTTTGTTGTTAGTTGCTTAGAATCATTTAATAATGGATGTTCAAAATTAGCAGGTAAAATAACTGCAGCGGCAACTACAGGGCCACACAAACAACCTCTTCCTGCTTCATCGGTTCCGGCTTCAACTACATTTTTTAAATAAAAATTTTTAAGACTCATAACTAAAAAATAACACGTAAAATTAATATTAATTATTTAGAATAGTACTTAAAATAAAGTGTGTTTCATTTCGTTCAAATATTTTACCTTTGCCGCTTAATGTGTTATATGAAAAAAATAGTACTTATTTTATTTTTCGCTTTTTCTATTTTTAATGTAGAGGCTCAAATTATGAGACCCGATGATTCAAACAGAATTGATAATGTTTCTAGAAATGATAGTACGTCTAATAATGGTGTAGATATTAAATATGATGCATTAACAAAATATACCGATTATAAGATAATCTCATTTCATAAAGACACTACTGTTATTGACCTGTCTCTTATACACATCT
>SDWL01000162.1 GCA_004195315.1 Lutibacter sp. | reverse complement strand
AGATGTGTATAAGAGACAGCAAAATAATAATACCATTATCTTTTCCTTCTTGACCTATTTCCCATTTATGTCCAAGTTCTGTGGTGTAAAAATTTATGTTTTCACCAAAAGTTGAAGGTATTATTAATAGAAACAATTCAGTAGAAGTAGAATCACTATAACGTATTAATTTTGTTTCTAATGCAGATTTTTCACTAATACTTAGTGTATTTGTGCTATCTATTAATGCAGGAATAAAACTTGGTTTATTTGGTATATTTTGTGAAAATACACTACTAGTTATTAATAATAACAGCAGTAATATGTTTAAGAATTTTGTATTATCCTTTTGAAATCTCATTCGATAATTCGTTTGTGTCATTTGATTGGTAAGGGAAAAAATCTTTCAATTTTTCTCCAACTTTAATAATGGCTAGTTCAATTCCTTTTTCAAATTCACCTTTAGCAAAATGAGAGAGCATCAATTCTTTTTCGGTTTCCCAAAAATCTTCAGGCACTTTATTATTAATACCTTCATCACCTATTATGGCTAGTTTTTTACTTTCAACAGCGATGTAAAGTAATACACCATTTCTTAATTTAGTAGTGTCCATTTTTAAGGAATAAAAAACCTCCAAAGCTCTTTCCATTGGAGGTTTTTCTGTATTTTTCTCTATATGAACCCGTATTTCTCCTGAAGTATTTTTTTCAGCAGTTTTAATAGCTTCAACAATTTGTTGTTCTTGAGAAGCTGTTAAAAAATCTTCAATTTTTGACATATACTTTCTTAAAATTCAACTTTTGGTGCTACATCACTACCTTCTGAAGCTTGAAAACGAGCCATTTCATCAAAATTTCCAATAAAATTATTTAAAATATTATTTGGGAATTTCTTAATGTGTTTACTGAATACATTAACATCTTTATTAAAACGGTTACGTTCAACATTAATTCTGTTCTCTGTACCTTCCAACTGGCTTTGTAACTCTAAGAAATTTTGATTTGCTTTTAAATCAGGATATTTTTCAACAGTTACCAATAATCTAGATAATGCACCACTTAAACCATCTTGAGCCTTTTGAAATGCAGCCATTTTTTCAGGAGTTATATTTGTTGGATCTATCGTAGTTTTAGTTGCTTCAGATCTTGCTTTAATTACACCTTCTAATGTTTCTTTTTCATGTTCTGCATATCCTTTAACTGTTGAAACTAAATTTGGAATTAAATCTGCACGTCGTTGATATGCACTTTCAACATTTGACCACGAAGTTTTAGCGTTTTCTTCTAAATCAACTGAAGTATTATAAAATCCGACAGCCATTCTGTAGATTGCAAATGCAATAACGGCTACAATTATTACGGGTATTAACCACTTTTTCATTTGTATAGTTTTAAGTTATTTATTATTCTGCTTATTAGTTGTTCAATACAAAATTTTGTTACAAATTAATACTGAAGATTTATCAATCAATCTGGCTTTTAATTTTAATCAATTCTTCCTTAATAGCTTCTAAACGTGTAATGATTTCATGATTGTTTTTTACACTTTTAGGACTTTCTTTCATTTTAATTTTAGCACCATCTAAAGTAAACCCCTTTTCTTTAACTAAATGATAAATAAGTTTTAAGTTTTTAAGGTCTTCTTGCGTAAATAACCTATTTCCCTTATTATTTTTTTTAGGTTTTAAAATATCAAATTCCTTTTCCCAAAATCGAATATGAGAAGTATTTAGCCCAAATGCATTGGCTACCTCACCAATTTTATAATATCTTTTCTCAGGTAAGTTTATAAACATTAGTCAAGTGATTGTCCTTCAATTTGAGCTGCTCTTTGCATAGCTTCAAATTCTTCAGGTGATAAATTTCCATAATAAAAATTAATTGGATTAATTTTTATACCATTTTTAATAATTTCATAATGTAAATGAGGTGCTTTTGAACGACCTGTATTTCCAACAAAACCAATTAAATCGCCTCTTTTAACTTTTTGTCCTCTTTTAACATTGTACTTATTTAAATGTGCATATATAGTCATATATCCAAAACCATGTTCAATTCTAATATGCTTGCCATAACCAGATGAATTTTGATCAGCCCTTTTAACTACACCATCACCAGGAGCATAAATAGGAGTCCCTGTTGGTGCCGAAAAATCCATTCCTTTATGTCTCTTTCTTGCTTTAGTAAATGGGTCTGATCTCCAACCGTAACCAGAAGCCATACGTGTTAAATCTTCATTTTTTACAGGTTGAATTGCCGGTATTGCAGCTAATAACTTTTCTTTATTTTCAGCTAATTTTACAATTTCATCTAAAGATTTGGACTGAATATATAACTGCTTAGATAAAATATCCATATTTTTAGTTACATCAATAACCATCTCAGAATTATCAAAACCTTCCAGAGCTTTGTATCTATTAATACCTCCAAAACCTGCTTTACGCTGCTCTTCTGGAATAGGATTAACTTCAAAATACAAACGGTAAATGTTATTATCTCTTTCTTGTATATCTTTAAGAATGTTCCCTAGCTGTTTAATTTTCTTATTGTGTAATTCTCCATTTAATTTTACAAACTCTAATTCACGTTTCAATTCTTTTTCTTTAGGAGATTCAAAAACAGGCGTAAACACCACAAAACCCAAAATCATAAAAATAAAAGCAGCAACAACAGTGAGTAATAATCTTTTAAATTTATCTCTTTTTTTAAACCGTATCTTTTGATAGGATAGTGTATCTGAATCGTAATAATATTTTACCTTCGCCATAAATATAAATTATGTTATTTTTGTACTATAAAACGCTATAATATTTTGGTAATATTTTAGTACATAAACAACAAATTTACAAAATGTTTTACAAAAGTTGTAGAGCACATTTTATTTAGCATATAATTAACAGCAAAAATAGTTAAAATTACTATTATTTTAATTCAATAATATAAACTTTGACTAATACATAAATACAGTACAAACACTAAGATATTACAAATGAATTAGCTCTAAAAAAAAAATAAAATTAAACTAATATATTTTAATAGGCTAAACCATTTGACCTTTAAAAAATAATAAAAAATACAAATGAAATCACAACAAATCCGTCAAGAATTTTTAGGCTTTTTTGAATCAAAAAAACATATCATAGTACCTTCTTCTCCAATGGTGTTGAAGAATGATCCAACATTAATGTTTACCAACGCAGGAATGGTACCTTTTAAGGAATATTTTTTAGGCCAAAAAAATGCTGTTGACAAACGTGTTGCTGATACACAAAAATGTTTACGCGTTTCAGGAAAACATAACGACTTAGAAGAAGTTGGTAAAGATACTTATCACCATACTATGTTTGAAATGCTTGGAAACTGGAGTTTTGGTGATTATTTTAAAAAAGAAGCCATTGCTTGGGCTTGGGAATTACTTGTTGATGTTTTAAAAATTGACAAAGACAGTTTGTATGTAAGTGTTTTTGAAGGAGCTGAAGAAGACGGATTAAGTTATGACCAAGAAGCTTATGATTTTTGGAAAGAATATATTAGCGAAGACCGGATTATTAACGGAAATAAAAAAGATAATTTCTGGGAAATGGGTGCTCAAGGGCCTTGCGGACCTTGTTCTGAAATTCATGTTGACATTAGATCTGCTGAAGAAAAAGCAAAAATTTCTGGAAAAAGTTTGGTGAATATGGACCATCCACAAGTAGTAGAAATTTGGAATTTAGTTTTTATGGAATTTAACCGGAAAGCTGATGGTTCATTAGAAAAATTACCTCAACAACATGTTGACACAGGAATGGGATTTGAGCGATTGTGCATGGTTTTACAAAACAAACAATCCAACTATGATACGGATGTTTTTACTCCTTTAATTAGAGAAGTTGAAACCATAACCAACAACGATTATGGTAAAAATGAAGAAACTGATATTGCCATTCGCGTTATTTCAGATCACGTTCGTGCGGTAGCTTTTGCAATTGCTGATGGACAATTACCTTCAAATACGGGTGCGGGTTATGTAATTAGAAGAATTTTAAGAAGAGCTATTCGCTATGGTTTTACTTTTTTAAACGTAAAAGAACCTTTTATCTATAAACTGGTGACTACATTAACCAAGCAAATGGGTGAATATTTTCCTGAATTGAAAGCACAAAATCAATTAGTTACAAATGTAATTAAGGAAGAAGAACTATCATTTTTACGCGCTTTAGATCAAGGTTTAATTTTGTTAGATGGCATTATTAAAAATACCAAAGGAACGGAAGTTTCAGGAAAAAAAGCATTTGAATTATATGATACTTACGGGTTTCCTATAGATTTAACAGCTTTGATTCTTTCTGAAAAAGGAATGACTTTAAATGAAAAGGATTTTAAGATTGAATTAGAAAAACAAAAAACCAGATCAAGAGCAGCGGCTGTTGTTGAAACTGATGATTGGGTAGTTTTATATGAAGATGATGAAGAAGAATTTATTGGGTATGATACATTAGAAGCAAACATTAAAATTACTCGTTACAGAAAAGTCTCTTCCAAAAAAGATGGTGATTTATACCAATTAGTTTTTAACATGACGCCATTTTATCCTGAAGGTGGTGGGCAAGTTGGAGACAAAGGCTATCTTGAAGTGAACAATGGTAACGTTATTTATATTGTTGACACCAAAAAAGAAAATAATTTAATTATCCACTTTGCCAAAAGTTTACCAAAAGACCCTACTCAAACTTTTAAAGTTTTAGTTGATGGCAAACAACGTCACAGAACTGCTTGTAACCATACTGCAACACACCTTTTACATCAAGCGTTAAGAGAAGTTTTAGGAACTCACGTTGAACAAAAAGGTTCATCTGTACACTCAAAAAATTTACGCTTCGATTTTTCACATTTTGCAAAATTAACGGTTGATGAATTACGTGAAGTTCAAGATTTTGTAAATGCCCGTATAGACAGTAAAATTCCTTTAGAAGAATTTAGAAATATACCAATGGAAACTGCTATTGATAAAGGCGCTATGGCTTTATTTGGTGAAAAATATGGAGACACTGTTCGAGCTATTCAGTTTGGAAGTTCTGTAGAACTTTGTGGTGGAATTCACGTACAAAACACCAGTGATATTTGGCATCTTAAAATTACTTCAGAAAGTGCTATTGCAGCAGGTATTAGACGTATTGAAGCTATTACAAATGATGCAACTAAAGAATTTTACTTTGAAAACAACAGAGTTTATTCTGAAATAAAAGAGTTGTTAAAAAACCCTGTAAATCCACAAAAAGCAATTGTAGACTTACAAGACGAAAACACGGTTCTTAAAAAACAAATTGAAGCATTATTAAAAGAT
>SDWL01000161.1 GCA_004195315.1 Lutibacter sp. | reverse complement strand
AGATGTGTATAAGAGACAGATCTATGTGAGCTGATGAAGACACAATTTTAAAGGAAAGAGAATTAGAGTTTTTAAAGTTAAGCTGTTCAGAGAGAACTTACAAAAAAATTACTAAAGTCATGTTTTTAAATCCAAAAACTATCGATAATTATAGAGAAATTTTGTTTGAAAAATTAGTGGCTAAAATTTGTAAAGTATTGATGTTAAGTTATTAGAGAAAAAATAGTGCTAATTTAATTAAAGTAATCACGTTTAAAATTAGGTTTTAAATTCCTGTTCCTGTAATTCGATTATACATTACATACATATACACACTAATAATTAATATTGTATATAATACAATGGTAAATTTTAATATTTTCTTTAATAAATTAGGCTTAATTAAATACATATTCTATTCTATAATAGGTTCGATTCAAAAGTATTTTAATTTTATTACTTGTAAGAAAGGTAAACTCGTTAAATTAATAGGGTAAAACCTTTTTTTTTAGTTTGAACACACTAAAAATATAAATCAATTTATTTTTAATTAATTTAGCTTTTACTAAAGATTAAAAATAAAGCCTTGGGCACTTTTAAGCACATACAAGTCAAACTTCAACATTTTATTAATAAGTTCTATTTTAATGAACTAATTAAAGGGCTTATATTGTTTTTTGGTATTGGTTTATTGTATTTCATTGCTACACTTTTTATTGAACATTTTTTATGGTTAAAACCTTTAGCAAGAACTGTTTTATTTTGGATTTTTATAGTTGTTGAAGTAAGTTTATTTTCGTTTTACATATTAATTCCAATTGTTAAAATAGCAGGGCTTAAAAATGGAATTACTGAGGTTGAAGCTTCTAAAATTATTGGGAATTACTTTCCTGAAATAAGTGATAAGTTATTGAATATGTTACAATTACATAGCTCTAAACATAATTCTGAACTTATTGAAGCGAGTATCGAGCAAAAATCTAAAGAAATACAACCTATACCGTTTAGGGGTGCAATTAATTTTTCAAAAAACAAGAAATTTATTAAATTTGCTTTAATTCCTGTTGTAATTTGGTTACTGGTTTATGTTACGGGTAATATAACCATTTTTAATGATAGTTTTTCTAGAGTTGTTCAATATAACACACAATTTGAACCACCAGCTCCATTTTCTTTTGTTGTTTTAAATAAGTCATTTAATGTAATAGAAGGAGAATCTTTTACATTAGAAATTGAAACCGTTGGAAATATTATACCTGATGATGCTAAAATTTATTTTTCAGATGAAAATTATTATCTTGAAAATAAAGATTTTGGAAAGTTTGAATTTACTATAGAAAGTGTTAGAAAATCCTTCGAATTTTATTTGGAAGCCAACGGAGTTATTTCTAAAAATTATCAAATTATTAGTATTGCAACACCTGTTATTACTAATTTAAAAATGGTGTTGAATTATCCTGATTACTTGGGTAAAAATAATGAAGTAATTCAGAATACTGGAAATGCTATAGTTCCTCAAGGAACTAATATTTCTTGGCAAGTTGAAACGCATCAAACAAATGCCATAAGTTTTAGTTCAAAAGAAGAGGATGCTGAAAACTTTAAACAAAGTACCAAAGATTATTTTAGTTATTCAAAACAGCTAAACAATTCTATTAATTATAAAATTTCTACTTCAAATCAAGAACTAAAAAATCACGAATCTTTGAATTTTTTAATTCAGGTTATTTCAGATGAATTTCCTAAGATTATTGTAAAATCCAATATTGATTCTATTAGTAGAGGTCCTGCTCAATTTATCGGTCAGGTAAGCGATGATTACGGCATTAATAAACTTCAATTGGTGTACTACTATAAGAATAATCCAAAACAATCTAAAAAGCATCAACTAAACGTTTCAAAAGCTTCTTTTTCTGATTTTTATTATGTTTTTCCAGATGGAGCTGTTATTGAAGAAGGTGTGGCTTATGAAATGTATTTTGAAGTTTTTGATAATGATGCTGTCAATGGAAATAAGAAAACAAAGAGTCGAGTTTTTAGTTATTATAATAAAACCGCAAAGGAATTACAAGAGGAATTATTAAACGAGCAAAAAGAAACCATTAACAATATTTCAAAAATATTAGAAAAATCAAAACAATCAAATGTTGAAGTTAAAAAATTTAAGAATTTACTTCAAAATAAAGGTGAGATTAATTGGAACGATACAAAACAACTTGAACAGTTTATAAAAAGACAAACTCAATACCAGGAAATGTTTAAGAAGCAAACAGATCAGTTGAAACAAAACTTAAATGAACAACCTAAAAATGAAGACCTGGAAGAAAAGAAAGAAGAACTTCAGAAAAGAATTGAAGAAGCTAAAAAATTAGCCAACCTAGAAAAGATGTTAGAGGAGTTAAAAGAACTTTCAGAGAAACTTAAAAAGGAAGACTTGGTTGATAAATTGAAAGAACTAGCTAAAAAGAATAGACAAAATGAGCAAAGTTTAGAACGTATTTTGGAACTCACAAAACGTTTTTATGTGGAGCAAAAAGCAAATCAAATTTCGGAAAAACTTTTGAAGCTAGCTAAAAAGGAGAATGTGTTGTCTAAGCAAAATGATGAAGAAAATACGTCAGAGAAACAAGAAGAAATTAATAATGAATTTGAGGAAATTAAAAAGAATTTTAAAGATTTAGAAAATCAAAATAATGATTTACAACATCCAATGAAACTTCCAGATAGTGAAGATGAAATGAAAGATATTGATGAGGATTTAAAAAAGGCATCTGAAGATTTAAAAAACCAACAACCAAGTAAAGCAAAAAAAAGCCAGAAGTCAGCTTCCAAAAAAATGAAAGAACTTGGTAAATCTATGGAACAAGCTATGGAAGCTTCAGAAGGAGAATCTATCGATGAAAATATTGATGATTTACGTAAAATTGTAGAAAACCTAATTGAGTTTTCATTTCAACAAGAAGATCTATTAAATAAGTTTGCTAGTTCAGATAATCACCATCCGGAGTATCCAAAAAACATAAAACAGCAACATAACTTAAAAGAATATTTTGAACATATTGATGATAGTTTATATGTGCTTTCTTTACGAATTGTAAAAATGAGTTCTGCTATTCAAAAGGAAGTTTCAGATGCGCATTATCACATAAATGAATCTTTATTAAATTTCACTGAAAACAGGTTTGATCAGGGGATTTCGAACCAGCAATTTGTTATTACCGCTGCTAATAATTTGGCAAATTCATTAAGTACTTTATTAGAAAGTTTAATGAATGCATCACCAAGTTTTGGAAAAGGTAAAGGAAGCCCGCAAGAATTTAGTTTGCCTGATATTATTAAAAAGCAAGGAGAATTGATAGAGCAAACTAAAGAAGGAATGAAAAATGGTAAAAAAGAAGGCGAAGAAAAAGGTGAAAAACCAGGAGAAGAAGGTGAGCAAATGAATGGTGATTTGTATGAAATTTATAAGCAACAATCTCAATTGAGGGAAATGCTTAAAGATATGTTAGGTGAAGATAGTAAGAAACAAGTAAATGGTTCAGGAGATGCAGTGAAGCAAATGGAAGAACTTGAAAAGGAACTATTAGAAAAAGGTTTTACAAATGATGTTATTAAAAAAATGCAGCAACTAAATTATGAGTTGTTAAAATTAGAGAAAGCTACTTTAGAACAAGATGAAGATAAAAAGAGAAAATCTAAAACCAACATTGAAGAGTTTCAAAAAAGGAGTATTGATAAATTAAAACTTCAAAATCAGTATTTTAATTATAATGAAATATTAAACAGACAATCATTACCTTTGCGCACAATTTATAAAAAGAAAGTACAAGAGTACTTTAAAACTGAGCAATAAAATTTTAAAATGATTCTATTTAATTACGAAACAGATTTTAAATTTGAGAATGAGGGGGTTATTCAGAAATGGATTTCTGAATGTATTGAATCTCGTGGATTTACAGAAGGTGAACTAAATTACATATTTTGTGATGATGAATATTTGCTTAAATTAAATGTTGAATTTTTAGATCATGATACTTTAACAGATATTATTAGCTTCGATTATACGTTAGGAAAGTTAATTAGTGGAGATATTTTTATTTCTTTAGAAAGAGTTCAAGAAAACGCAAGAATATTCACTCAAACATTTGAAAATGAGTTGAATAGAGTGGTGATTCATGGTGTATTACATTATATGGGATATAAAGATAAAACTGATGAAGCAAAAGTTGAAATGCGACACGAAGAAGATAAATGTTTAGCTTTATTATAATCTTAAAAACGTTCCACGTGGAACACAATACTATTAAATATGTTTAATACGGTTTACGATGTAATAGTTGTTGGAGGTGGGCACGCCGGAAGTGAAGCTGCAGCAGCAAGCGCTAACATGGGTGCGCACACACTTTTAATAACAATGAATTTGCAGAATATTGCGCAAATGAGTTGTAATCCCGCTATGGGTGGAATTGCAAAAGGGCAAATTGTAAGGGAGATAGATGCGTTGGGTGGTTATAGTGCAATTGTAACAGATAAAACAGCTATTCAATTCAAGATGTTGAATAAATCTAAAGGGCCTGCAATGTGGAGTCCGAGAGCTCAAAGCGACAGAATGCGTTTCGCAGAATGTTGGAGAACTATGTTGGAGTATACTAAAAATTTAGATTTTTATCAGGAAAATGTTATTGGATTATTATTTGATGAAGATAAAATTGCAGGTGTTAAAACAGCTTTAGGAATTGAGATAAAAGCGAAGTCTGTTATTATTACAGCAGGTACTTTCTTAAATGGTTTAATGCATCTTGGAGATAAAACTTTTGGTGGAGGTAGAGCGGGAGAAAGCGCTTCAATAGGAATTACAGAAGATTTAATAAAAGTAGGATTTGAATCTGGTAGAATGAAAACGGGTACACCTCCAAGAGTTGATGCTAGATCATTAGATTTTTCAAAAATGATTGAGCAACCTGGTGATGAAAATCCTGAAAAATTCTCATACTTACCAACTACAAAATCATTAGTTGAACAACGTTCTTGTTATATGAGTTATACCTCTTTAGAAGTTCATGATTTGTTACGAACTGGGTTTGATAGGTCGCCAATGTTTAATGGTAGAATAAATAGTATCGGTCCAAGATATTGCCCTTCAATAGAATTGAAACGTATGTAAATGGTTTTTCAACTTCATTACCTGAAGATGTTCAAGATAAGGCATTACGTAAAGTAGCCGGTTTTGAAAATGTGAAGATTCTTAGATTTGGTTACGCTATTGAATACGATTATTTTCCGCCAACTCAATTAACACATACATTAGAAACTAAATTAATTAAGAATCTTTATTTTGCCGGGCAAATCAATGGAACTACCGGTTATGAAGAAGCTGCAGCTCAGGGGTTAATGGCGGGTATAAATGCAGCGTTGAATATTCAAAATAAGGAACCTTTTATACTGAAAAGAGATGAGGCTTATATTGGTGTTTTGATAGATGATTTAATAACAAAAGGAACCGAAGAGCCTTATAGAATGTTTACTTCAAGAGCAGAATACAGAACATTATTGCGTCAAGATAATGCAGATTTAAGATTAACTCCTTTAGCTTTTGAACTTGGATTAGCATCAAAAGAGCGAATGAACAGAGTGCTTGAGAAACAGAAAAAGACAGATTTATTTTTGAAGTTTTTGGTTGAAACAAGTGTGAAGCCAGAGGAGATGAATCTGATTTTGGATGATAATAAAACTGCTAGAATTTCACAATCTATGAAACTATTTAAAATAGCTGCTAGGCCACAGTTAAACTTTGATGATATTAGGAAATTAGCTAAAGTTGAAGCGTTTATTTTAGCTAATTCTATTGATCGTGAAATTATAGAACAGACTGAAATTCATGTTAAATATGCTGGTTATATTGAAAAGGAAAAGAATCAAGCGGACAAAGTAAATAGGTTAGAGAATGTTTCAATCCCTTCCAATTTTGATTATTATAAAGTAGCATCATTATCAATAGAAGCTCGTCAAAAATTAACAAAAATTAAACCAATAACCATTTCACAAGCGAGTAGAATAAGTGGTGTTTCACCAAGCGATATTTCTGTTTTATTGGTATACATGGGAAGGTAATTTTTAACGTTCCACGTGGAACAAACAATAATTTTGTGGTAGTAATTAAGTCAATATCGAAAAATAAAAGTTAATAAGAACAGTATTTCACTAGTTTTTATAAGTTGTAAATCTGTCAAAATAATTAGTAATTTTAAAGGTTTTAATCTAAATAAGTATCAACTGAAATCTAACAAATGAGTAAACCTATTTCGCCAATAATTGAAGTTGATGAACTTGTAAAAATTCACCAATTAGAAAATTTAGTTATTGTTGATGCCAGTAATGAAACTAGTTATAATGAAAAGCATTTAAACGGCGCTTTGTTTGTTGATTTAAACACTCAATTATCAAATATTAAAGAAGATGTTTCCGCTGGAGGAAGACATCCTTTACCTACAATTGAGCAATTTTCTAATACATTAAAAGGTCTTGGAATCAACAAAAAAACTTACGTTGTAATTTATGATGATAAAAGCGGAGCAAATTCAGCTGCTCGTTTTTGGTGGATGTTAAAAGCCGTTGGGCACAATAAAGTACAAGTTTTAAACGGTGGTATTCAAGAAGCAGAAAGGAAAGGTTTTCCAATGAATTCAAAATTAGTAAAAGCAAAGAAAACTACGACCTATAAATTTACCGAATGGAAACTACAGCAAGCAACTATTTTAGATGTTGAAAATTATGCTCCAAATAAAAATTATATAGTTATTGATGCTCGTGAAGAGGAGCGTTATAATGGAGTTGTAGAACCTTTAGATTTAGTAGCTGGTCATATTCCTGGAACTATTAATATTCCTTTTGCTACTAATTTAGATTTCAACGGACTTTTTAAAAATGCAAAAGCGTTAAAGAATAAGTATCAAGTTGTTTTTGAAAATATAAAATCAGACCATATTATTGTTCATTGTGGATCTGGTGTAACTGCTTGTCATACATTGTTGGCTATTGCATATGCTGGATTAGAAATACCGAAATTATATGTTGGTTCTTGGAGTGAATGGTCTAGAAACAATAAAAAAATTGCAACAATAAATAATAATTTTAAGAATGAATTTTAAAAAGAATCATAAAATTACCTGTGAAGATTATACAGTTTCAAACCAAAAATTTGATTTAGTTTACAATGACAAATTTGATATGCTCGAAACTTTTCCTCAACCTAAACTTGAAGACTTAGGTAATTATTATGAAAGTTCAGATTATATTTCACATACAGATTCAAATAAATCATTTATAGATAAGTTGTATCAAATTGTAAAAGGCTATACTTTAAATAAAAAGTTAACCTTGATAAACTCTTTCAAAACAGAACAGAAAAATCTATTAGATGTTGGTTGCGGAACAGGTGATTTTTTATTGAATTGTAAAAATAACGGTTGGAATGTAGTAGGGGTAGAACCAAACGAAAACGCAAAAAGTATAGCAGAATCTAAACTAACAATAAATAGTATTTCAAAAATATATACAGATTTAACTGAGATCAATACAGATAAATTTGATGTAATAACACTTTGGCACGTATTAGAGCATGTTCCAAATTTAGAGGAGTATATTTTTAGATTAAAATTATTATTAAAGCCAAACGGAGTTTTAGTTATTGCAGTTCCAAATTTTAAAAGTTACGATGCTTGTTATTACAAACAGTTTTGGGCGGCTTTTGATGTGCCAAGGCATTTATGGCATTTCTCTAAAAAATCAATCAAATTACTTCCGTAGTCGAAACAGTAGAAGGCGTGAAATTATTAGATGTAGATCCTGGGAAAGCTACAAACCGAACGGTTATCACATTTGTTGGTCCACCTGAAGCTGTTATAGAAGCAGCCTTTTTGTTAATC
>SDWL01000160.1 GCA_004195315.1 Lutibacter sp. | reverse complement strand
GATTTATAGTAACCGATTTCAAAGAAATTGCATAATTACTTCTATTTATTGCTTCTATTTGAATAGTATTATTTGAATTTGAAGTTGTTGAAGAATTATTTGCCGCAGCTTCTAAATACAAACCTGCACAAGCCGCTATAATATTTTTAATTTCTTTAGACTTAATGATTTTCCAATGTTCGTTTTTCAATTCTGAAATTAATTGATAAGCTTCAACCAATTCAGGAATACTTGCAGAAGGGTTTTTAAAATTAAATTCATTTTCTACTTTTTGTAAAATTTTATAAATTTCTTTACCTCCTTCTACTCTATTCCAAGTTGTGTCAATATCATCAAAAACTTGTTTATTTATAGGAAAATCACCTTTTAAAAAATCTAAATATTCTGTTTGATTCCCTCTAGTTCCTGTACTTCCAAAACCCTGAGATTGATGTTGGCTTCTACTTAAAGAAGCTATTTCACTATTAGACAATCCTTTATTCACATAAAAAATCCCAATCTCTATACTTAATAAATTTGTTTTATCGGCCTTATTAAAATTTTCTTCACTTCCATAAAACCACCACGATGTATTAAAAAGTAATCGTTTTGGTTTCCAAACTTCATCATTTTTTAAATGCGTTTTATAATTTTTGTCTGATGCCAAATCAAAAGCTTCAAAACTTAACATTGCTGAAGAAGTATGATGACCGTGTGTAGTTCCAGGCGTTTTATGATTAAATCTATTAATAATTACATCTGGTTTGAATTTTCTAATTACAGCAACAACATCACTTAAAACCTCATCTTCATTCCAAATTTCCATAGTTTCATCTGGATGTTTAGAATATCCAAAATCATTAGCTCGTGTAAAAAATTGTTGTCCGCCATCTATTTTCCTAGCGGCCAATAATTCCTGAGTTCTAATTACCCCCAATAATTCTCTAATTTCTGATCCTTTTAAATTTTGTCCGCCATCACCTCTTGTTAAACTTAAATACGCTGTTTGTGCTTTTAAGTTATTAGAAAAATAGGAAATTAAACGCGTATTTTCATCATCAGGATGTGCGGCTATATATAAAACTGTTCCTAAAAAATTTAACTTTTGTATAGACTCAAATATATCACCAGAAGTAGGTTTTTTTGGTGCTTGAGCGAATGTAACAAATGAACACAATAAGGATAAGAATACAATTGAAATTAATTTCTTCATATATAATCTGATTATTTTAGTAGTAAAACAAATATAAAATTAAAATCAGGACTTCATTACTAATTAACATAATTATAACTTATTTAAATCATAAAACCGTTCAAAAGTTAAGCGTATTTTAGCTTCATTTCTTATAGTGATAAACTGTTAATAAAAAACTTTTTATAACAACATTTTTAGAATATATTTGTAAATCAATCCATTTAAATAATCTTAAATGAAACAAGCATGCAAAATTCTTTCTTTCAAAAGCAAATGTTTTGAAGCAAACAGCATGTGATCTTAAAAAAAATAAAAAACAAACAAATGAAATTTATAGTATCCAGTAGTCAATTATTAAAACAACTTCAAATTTTAGGAGGCGTTATTAACAACAGCAATACGCTACCTATTTTAGATAATTTCTTATTCGAGCTAAGTCAAAACGAATTAAAAATATCTGCTTCTGATTTAGAAACCACAATGAGCACAACTATTGATGTTGAGTCTGACACTGAAGGTTCTGTAGCTATTTCGGCTCGTTTATTATTAGATACTTTAAAAACGTTTCCGAATCAACCTTTAACATTTAAAACTGAGGAAAATAATACTATTGAAATTAGCTCTAGTCAAGGTAAATATGACATGGCATTTTTTGATGGTAGTGAATTTCCAAAAGCTGTTTCAATAGAATCACCGAGCAGTACAGTTTTACCTGGTACAATTTTAGCAACCGCAATATCAAAAACAATATTTGCTGCTGGAAACGATGACTTAAGACCTGTAATGAGTGGTGTTTTCTTTCAATTTGCTACTGACAGCTTAACTTTTGTTGCAACAGATGCTCATAAATTAGTAAAATATTCTAGAACAGATGTTGTTGCAAATGAAGCCGCTGAATTTATTATGCCAAAAAAACCCTTAAATTTATTAAAAGGGATTTTAGGAGGTTCAGATAGTGATGTAACTATTGAATATAACGATGCAAATGCCAAATTTACATTTGATAATGTTGTGTTAGTTTGTAGATTAATAGATGGAAAATATCCTAATTACGAAGCTGTAATTCCAAAAGAAAACCCAAACAAATTAACTGTAGACAGAGGTACATTTCTAAACTCTGTAAAACGTGTTTCAATTTTCTCAAGCAAAACAACACACCAAATCCGTTTAAAAATGGCTGGAACTGAACTTAATATTTCTGCTGAAGATATTGATTACTCTAATAAAGCCGAAGAACGTTTAGTTTGTGAATACCTAGGAGATGATTTACAAATTGGTTTTAACTCACGTTTTTTATCTGAAATGTTAAGCAACTTAACTTCAAATGAAATTTTAATTGAAATGTCGTTACCAAACAGAGCAGGAATTTTAACTCCAATTGATGGTGTTGAAGATGGTGAATTTATTACAATGCTAGTAATGCCTGTAATGTTAAATAGCTAAAATATTTCAAAATATAAAATTAAAATCCGCTTATGCGGATTTTTTTGTATCATTGTTTAAAATTATTTTATGAATTTTTTAGCTCACTTATATCTTTCTAAAAACAACAAAAATATTCTTATTGGAAATTTTATTGCAGACGCCGTAAAAGGTAATAAATATAATAACTATCCTACAGAAATTAAAGCCGGCATACTATTACATAGAGAAATAGACAATTATACTGATAATCATCCAATTGCAAGAAAAAGCAAACGACGTTTACACGAGCGTTACCATCACTATGATGGAGTTATTATTGATATACTTTACGATCACTATTTAGCTAAAAACTGGCATAATTATTCTGAAACCCCTTTAGATGTTTATGCAAATAGTGTTTATAAATATTTTCAAGAAAATATAGAAACATTCCCTACTAAAATTCAAAACATACTGCCGTATATGATTGAATATAATTGGCTGGTAGCTTATGCTTCAATTGATGGGATTGGTAAAATTTTACAAGGAATGAACAAACGAACCAAAGGAATTTCAAAAATGGATTTAGCCATTGAAGATTTAAAATTATATTATAAAGAACTTGAAATAGATTTTACAACTTTTTTCAAAGATTTAGAACAATTTACTGAAGAAAAAACATCCTTATTGCTTTCAATATGAAAAAAATTATAGTACTAGTATTAATAGTATTAGCATTTGCACAATGCAAAAAAAATTCAAAACAAGAAATTCAAAACAAGAAAGGGCTTGGTTTTTTAGCAGATAGTGCAATGGTAGTTAGCGCCAGAGAAGAAGCCTCTAAAATAGGGTCACTAATTATGCAAAATGGTGGTAATGCCTTTGATGCTATGATTGCAACAGACTTAGCATTAACCGTTGCTTATCCATTTGCAGGAAATATTGGCGGTGGTGGTTTTATGGTGTATAGAACAAATGATGGTAAAACTGGAGCTTTAGATTATAGAGAAAAAGCACCACTTGCCGCTTCAAAAGATATGTATTTGGATGAAAATGGAAATATTATTGAAGGTAAAAGTACTATAGGTGCAATGGCCGTAGGCGTACCAGGAACTATTGATGGATTATTTAAAGTACATGAAAAATTTGGAACTATTCCTTTTTCAAAATTAATTCAACCAGCTATTGAATTAGCAAATAAAGGAGTAATTGTAACAAAAAAACAAGCTGAAAGATTGAATAAATACCGTCATTTATTTACTGAAACAAATCCTGAAAAAATTATTTTAGATGCCGATTGGAAAGAAGGTGACACGATTAAATATCCTAATTTAGCTAAAACTTTTGACCGAATAAAAACAGAGGGAAGAGATGGCTTTTACAAAGGTGAAACTGCAGAAATGCTTGTAAATTATGTTCAAAAATTAGGTGGTATTATAACGAAAGAAGATTTAGAAAAATATGAATCACAATGGAGAAGCCCAATTGAGTTTACATATAAAGATTTAAAGATTATTTCTATGTCTCCTCCATCAAGTGGCGGAATTTGTAATGCACAAATTTTTAAAGCTTTAGAACCTTTTAGTATTGCTTCGTTCGGTCACAATTCAATAGAAGCAATTCAACTAATTACTGAAGCAGAAAGAAGAGCATATGCTGATAGATCTTATTATTTAGGCGATCCAGATTTTGTTAAGACTCCTATTGAAACATTAATTTCAAATGAATACGTTCAAGAAAGAATGAAAGATTTCTCTTGGGATAAAGCAACGTTATCTTCTTCAATAAAACATGGAAATATTATAGGTTATGAAAGTGATGAAACTACGCATTATTCAATTGTAGATAGTTTTGGAAATGCCGTTTCAGTTACCACTACCTTAAATGGAGCTTATGGTTCAAAAGTATACGTTTCTGAAGGTGGTTTCTTTTTAAATAATGAAATGGACGATTTTAGTTCTAAACCTGGTGTTCCAAATATGTTTGGATTAATTGGTGCAGAAGCAAATTCAATTGCACCAGAAAAACGGATGTTAAGCTCCATGACACCAACAATTGTTGAAAAAAATAATAAGCTATTTATGATCGTAGGTTCTCCAGGTGGTTCAACAATTATTACTTCAGTAATGCAAACCATTTTAAATGTGTATGAGTTTGATTTAGGAATGCAAGAAGCAGTTGATGCTCCAAGATTTCATCACCAATGGTTACCTGATGTTGTAACTTTGGAACCTAAAGGTTTTGAGAAAGTATTAATTGAAAAATTACAAGAAAAAGGGTACAATATAAACCTAGAGAATTCAAGAATACTAGGAAAAGTTGACGCTATTTTAGTATTACCAAATGGAAAATTAGAAGGTGGTGCTGATTATAGAGGTGATGATAAAGCTGTTGGATTTTAATTAGAAATATTAAGTGATTTTAAACCTTTCGACAAATAAACATTTAAAAAATGACTTCAAATATTATTACAAACGGAATATTAAAAGCAATAGCAATAATTATTGGCGTTGTAGTGTTACTTTATTTTTTATATAGTGTTCAATCAATCATTGTATATATTGCAATTGCTGCAGTAATTTCTTTAATTGGAAGTCCAATTATTCGATTTTTAAAAAGAAGACTTAAATTTCCAAATACTTTAGCAGTATTTACTACTATGATGCTGTTTCTAGGAATCTTATCTGGATTAATAAGTATGTTTATTCTGTCTCTTATACACATCT
>SDWL01000159.1 GCA_004195315.1 Lutibacter sp. | reverse complement strand
AGATGTGTATAAGAGACAGATAAGCAGCTATTACAAATGTAAATGATGTAAGAAACGTAATATACACCGATGTCCAAAAAGCAAAAGAATATTTTTTTCTAATCTTCATCAACTACAAATTTATAACCAACACCTTTAACCGTTTTAAAATAATCATCACCTATTTTTTCACGTAATTTACGTATGTGAACATCAATAGTTCTTCCACCTACAACAACTTCATTACCCCAAACATTATCTAAAATATCATCACGTTTAAAAACTTTACCTGGTTTTGAAGCTAATAATGAAAATAATTCAAATTCTTTTCGCGGTAAAGAAAGTTTTTCCCCCTCTTTTATAACTACATACTCTTCTCTGTCAATAATAATTTTACCAATAGTTACTTTTTCTGAAGAGGTTACAGTTTCCTCCTTAACTTTAATTCGCCTAAGTAAAGCTTTAATTTTACTTACAAGCAATTTTGGTTTTATAGGTTTGGTAATATAATCATCTGCACCAACATCAAATCCAGCAACTTGAGAATAATCTTCACCACGAGCAGTAAAAAATGTAATTAAAACATTTTCTAACCCTTTAGTACCTCTAATTTTCTCACAAGCTTCAATACCATCCATTTCAGGCATCATAATGTCTAAAATAATTAAGTGAGGTATCACTTTTTTTGCAGTTTTAATAGCTTCAATACCATTTTTAGCTGTATAGATTATGTAACCTTCATTTTTTAAATTGTAACCAACAATTTCTAAAATATCTGGCTCATCATCAACTAATAAAATTTTGATATCTGTATTTTTCATATATGATACTAGTAATAAATTATAAACAATCAAAAGTAAACATTAAATATAAGTAAGAAACATTACTTGTAAAGTAATTAAAATTATAACCTTAAGGTAACATTAAACTTACATTAGATTAATTTTTGATTAATTTTTTGTGAAAAAATAAATTTTATTAAGATTAAAGTATTGAAAATCAAAATTTATACTAGCTTTGATAATAATTGCTAATTATAAAACTATGAAAAAGATCTACCTGTTTTGGGTTGCATTTTGTGTTACCATATTTTTACACGGACAAACTATTTTTATTAATGAAATTCATTATGATAATGATGGGGTAGATATTGATGAAGGTGTTGAAATAGCTGGGCCAGCAGGGACTGATTTAGCAGGTTATGAAGTGCGTTTATATAATGGGAGTAATGGAGCTACTTATTCTACTATAGTTCATTTATCAGGAATTATACCAAATCAGCAAAATGGGTATGGAACATTTTGGTTTGACGTTGAGCTACAAAATGGATCTCCTGATGGTTTAGCTTTGGTGGCTCCAGATGGAACAACAGTTTTGCAATTTTTGAGTTATGAAGGGGTTATTACAGCTTCAGATGGACCTGCATTAGGGATGACTTCTATTGATATTGGAGTTTTAGAGACATCAACAACAACTCCTGTTGGTTATTCATTGCAATTGACAGATACTGGGTGGTCTTTACCAATTATCGCAACGCCTAATTTACCAAATACTAACCAAATAACGTTGTCAATTAATAAAAACCAAATAGAAGGATTTTCACTGTATCCAAATCCAGTTTCAAATGGTAAATTATTTATTAGTTCAAACAGTAGTATTAATAAACAAATTGAAATATATTCAATGATGGGTAAACATGTTTATAGCAAAAAAGTGAAGGCTAATGAAATTATTGATGTATCAAAGTTAGTTGTGGGAATATACATGATTAGAATTGAAGAAGATGATAAAATTGCGACTCGTAAATTGATAATTAAATAGTTAAACCGCTAACAAAATTGGATTATGAATATTAAAATTAATTTTGAAAACATTCTTTTTTTGGATATTGAAACCGTTCCTGAATTTGAAAATTTCACAGATTTACCTGAATACAAACAAGAGTTGTTTGCTCAAAAAACTCAATACCAACGAAAAGAAGATTTTTCTCCTGAAGAATTTTATGATCGCGCTGGTATTTGGGCTGAATTTGGTAAAATTGTTTGTATTTCTGTAGGATATTTTACAAATTTTAATTCAAAAGATAGAGCTTTTAGAGTGACTTCTTTTTTTGGAGATGAGATTAAACTATTAGAAGATTTTAAAAAGTTATTGAATAGTCATTTTAACAAAGCACAACATATATTATGTGGCCATAATGGCAAAGAATTTGACTTCCCTTATATTGCTCGTCGTATGATAATTCATCAAATTGAATTGCCAGAAAAACTAAATTTGTTTGGTAAAAAACCTTGGGAAATTCCTCATTTAGACACTATGGAATTGTGGAAATTTGGAGACTTTAAACATTTTACTTCTTTAAAATTATTAACTTCAATTTTAGGAATTCCTTCTCCAAAAAATGATATTGATGGTAGTGAAGTTGGTGATGTTTTTTATAAAGAAAAAAACATAGAACGGATTGTAAAATATTGTGAGAAGGATACAATAGCTGTTGCTCAATTACTATTGCGTTTCAATAATGAGCCATTAATTGATGAACTAAACATTGTTCATATATAGATTGTGTAATTGGGCTTGGGCAAACTCACCTAGTCGGCGAGAATTTATTGTGGTGTTTTTAAAGATAAAAAGATATTAGTGTGTTGATTAATAAAAAATCATTTTTGTTTAATTATCAATTCCCTCTTATGGGGCTAGGGAACTTTAATCCTCTAACTTAGAAGAAAGTTCAAACCAACGTTCTTCTTTTTTATCTATTTCAAAACTAATTTCTTTTAATTTTATGGATAGTTCATTAATCTCTTCACCAGAAAGTGTGCTATCTAAGAATTTAGCTTCTACATTACTTTTTTGAGTGTTTAACGTTTCAATTTCACCATCAATAGCATCAAATTCTTTTTTTTCTTTAAATGAAAGTTTAACAATAGAAGTGGTTTTTTCTCTTGTATCTTCTTTTTGGATACTTACACTCGCTTCTTTTGGTTTTGAATCTTCATACACTCTATAATCAGAATAATTCCCAGGGAAATCTTCTATTTTTCCATCACCTTGGAAAACAAATAAATGATCTACTATTTTATCCATAAAATACCTGTCGTGAGAAACCACTAATAAACAACCAGGAAAATCTAACAAGAAATTTTCAAGTACATTTAATGTAATAATATCCAAATCGTTTGTAGGCTCATCTAAAATTAAAAAATTTGGATTTTGAATTAATACGGTACATAAATACAGTCTTTTACGCTCACCACCACTTAATTTTTCAACAAAATCGTATTGACGTTTTCGGCTAAATAAAAATCGTTCAAGTAACTGAGCCGCTGAAAGACTTCTACCTTTAGTTAATGGAATTTGTTCACCATATTCTTTAATAATTTCAATAACTTTTTGACCAGGTTTTGGGTTAATTCCATCTTGAGTGTAATACCCAAATTTAATAGTTTCACCCACAACAACTTTTCCTGAATCTACAGGAATTCCACCAGTAATAATATTTAAAAATGTCGATTTTCCAGTTCCGTTTTTCCCAATAATTCCAATACGTTCACCACGTAAAAAGTTATATTCAAATTTGTCTAAAATATTTAAATTTCCAAAAGATTTGGAAACTTTATGAAGTTCTAAAATTTTAGAACCCATACGTTCCATATTTATTTCTAACTGAACCTTATGATTATCTCTTCGTTTATGTGCTTCTTCTTTTATTTTGTAAAAATCATCAATTCTAGATTTAGATTTGGTGGTTCTAGCTTTTGGTTGTCTACGCATCCAATCTAATTCTTTGACAAATAGATTTTTAGCTTTGTCAACAGTTACCTGTTCTTGAGTGATACGTTCTTCTTTTTTTTGTAAATAGTAGGAATAATTACCTTTATACGTATAAAAACCGCCGTTGTCTAACTCAACAATCTCATTACAAACTCGTTCTAAAAAGTACCTATCATGCGTTACCATAAACAAGGTGATTTTTTCTTTTTTAAAGTAATTTTCTAACCATTCAATCATTTCTAAATCTAAATGATTTGTTGGTTCGTCTAAAATTAATAAATCGGGTTTATGAATAAGAATTACGGCTAAAGATAAACGTTTACGTTGTCCACCAGAAAGCGAACTTACTTTTTGAGATAAATCTTCTAATTTTAATTTGAATAATATTTGCTTGTACTGCGTTTCAAAATCCCACGCATTAAGTTGCTCCATTTTTTCAAAAGCTTGCTGATATGCTTTTTCATCAGAAGGATTTTTTAATGCATTTTCGTATTCTTCAATAACTTTTAAAGTCTCATTGTCTGAATTAAAAATAGTTTGTTCAACAGTTAAATTGTGATCTAAATCTTCTTCTTGAGATAAATATTCAATTTTTAACCCTTTTCTAGATATTACTTGTCCGGTATCAGAGCTAGCAACACCAGCAAGTATGTTAAGAATTGAGGTTTTTCCTGCCCCATTTTTTGCAATAAAAGCAATTTTTTGGTCTTTATTTATTCCGAAGGAAATGTCTCTAAAAAGTTCAACTTCTCCAAATGCTTTTGATATGTTTTCAACCGACAGGTAATTCATTGAATATAAATTTTGGCAAAGCTACATAAAAAAAACCGACAAGAAATTTACGACTTTTTTTAATTTAAGGTGTTAAATTTAAAGGATGAACCTTGTTAAACTTGATTTTTTTAAAACTAATAAATTGTATATTGCACACCTGTATGAAACGCAAAAAGTTACATATCTTATTTTTTGTTGGAATTATATTAATTTCTAATTTTTCACGTGCTCAAATAATTAATATTTCTGAAGAAAATAATTTAAAATTCCAAACACATTTTTTTGAGGCTTTAAAACAAAAAGCAATTAAAAATTACAGTAAAGCCATTGAAAACTTAGAAAAATGTTATGAAATTGATTCATTAAACATGGCCGTTCATTTTGAATTGTCAAAAAATAAACAGGAATTACATAATTATTTTGAAGCTGAATTATTTATAAATAAAGCATTGATAAGTGAGCCAAACAATATCTATTTGTTACAGCAAAAAGTGGCAATTTTTCAAGAACAGCGAGACTTTAAAAATGCTATTGAAACTCAAAAGAGAATTGTAGAATTTCAACCCAAATATACCGATAAATTAGTACTACTATTTATTCAAAATAAGGATTTTAAACGGGCTGAAGAATTGATTGTTAAAATTGAACAAAATGCACTTTCAACAAAAAGAATTAAAGGGTTTAAAAATTACCTTGAGAGTAGAGAAACCGTGAATACCATTAAAACTCCTGAAGAGAATATAGTTATTTCAGCCTGTCTCTTATACACATCT
>SDWL01000158.1 GCA_004195315.1 Lutibacter sp. | reverse complement strand
AGTATTTGAAAAAGAACTAATAAAAATTTTTAATAAAACATTTTCTAAAATACTTTCGCTAATAAAAAAGGAATTAAAACTTGTTCCAAAACATCATTATCGCAATTTATGGATGGTACTTGGAATGTCTTTTGGAGTCGCTTTTTCACCAATTATTAGTAATTCTGGAAATGCTGGTATAGGAATTTCAATAGGTATGCTTATTGGTATTATTATTGGGACTAATCTAGATAATAATGCTAAAGAAGCTGGCAACCAATTAGATTTTGAATAAAATTATTATTTTAAAAAACTCAAAAATGCTTCTCTAGAAATTTCGTCAGCTCCTAAACTTGCTAAATGGTTGTTATAGACCTGGCAATCAATCAACTTATAATGTTCTTTTTCTAATTTTTGAGTCAAATAAATAAATGCCAATTTTGAAGCATTACTAACTTTACTAAACATACTTTCACCGCAAAAAACATGCCCTAAATCTATTCCATACAAACCTCCAACTAATTCATCATCTAGCCAAACTTCTACCGATTTTGCAATTCCTTTTTTGTGTAATTCAATATACGATTCTTGCATTTCATCTGTTATCCAAGTTCCTCCTTGACCATCTCTAGATATGGTTTTACAATTTGAAATTACTTCTGAAAAATTCTGATTATATGTAATTGTAAATTCACTTTTTTTAATGAGTTGTTTCATACTTTTTGAAACTTTTAAATTTTCAGGAAATAATACCATTCTAGGATTTGGACTATACCAAATTATTGGTTCTCCCTGATTGTACCAAGGAAAAATTCCACTTTTATAAGCCAAAAGTAATCTTTCCATCGATAAATCTCCACCAATAGCCAACAAGCCATCTTCATTTGCTAAATGTACCGGAGGAAACACCAATTCTTTTGAAAGTAAATACATTTCTAAATAATTTTCACAAATATAACCAAACAAAAAAAGAGAAAAACCTTCATTTTTCTCTTTTAAATATTTTTTTAAGATTTACTTAAAAAGGTAAATCGTCTGGTTCACTATCCTTTAAATCAGTCGTTGTTTCTAAATTATCTAAAGGTGCCATTGGAGGAACAGAAGTCCCTGCTCCATCAGCTTCAACTCTCCAACCTTGTATTGCATTAAAATAAACTGCTTCTCCTTGCGGATTAATCCACTCTCTACCTGTTAAATTAATTGATATTTTAACATCTTGACCTTCTTGAAAATTATTTAACAAATCACATTTATCTTGCACAAATTCAATTTTTAACATTTGTGGATACTGGTCATTCGTGGTAAGTATCATTTCTCTTTTTCTAAAACCACCTGTTCCAAAAGTTTTGGTTTCGTCAATTTTTTTAATTTTTCCTGTAACTTCCATATCTTATAATTAATTCATTAAAAGTACTTTCCAAGCACTTATCACATCATTTTTTTCTAAAAATGCTTTCGCAAATGTATGTTTTTTTGTAGAATTATTCCCAATATATTTAGAATGTTCTTTTGCAAACTTATCAACATCCTCATCAGAAGGAATTGAATCAACATTTCCTAACATTCCTAAATCATTTCCAGTTAATATAGTACTGTTTCTAATTTCTGAAGGAATTGCATCAATACCAATACCAAAAGTTGTTAGTGGTTTTGGAATTTCAAAAAACCCTCCTTTTGCTCTTAAATATAAACTACCTCCTGCTCTTGCAACTAAATCTAATTTTTGTTGATCAATAGTACCATCCTCGCTCAAATATTCTTCTTTTATATGCAATTTTACAACTTCACAAATTATTAAATTTCCTGCACCTCCTTCGTTACCTAATTTAACTATTTCAATTACTTTGCATTCTAATTGTATTGGTGATTCAGCAACTCTATAAGGTTTTACTTTTTCAGAAGATAACATAGTAAAACCAGCTTTTTCAAACTCATTAACACCTTTGGGATATTCAGTGCTTGATAAAGACATTTGCTGTACAATATCATAGTTTACCATATTTATAACCACTTCTTTGGTAGTTATAGCATTTTCTAAGGTATGCTTAGTTGTATTACCACGAACTCTACGCGCTGGTGAGAATATTAAAATTGGCGGATTCGCACTAAATACATTAAAAAAACTAAAAGGTGATAAATTTGGATTCCCTTCAACATCAACCGTACTTGCTAAAGCTATTGGCCTTGGAGCAACAGCACTTAATAAATATTCATGTAATTTTACTGTTGATATGTCTTTTGGATTTATACTTAACATCAATTTATTTTTAACAAATATAAATAATTCAACTTATAAATAATATCGATTATATTTTTAAGTTATATCAACATAAATTCTATATTTGAATATGGCTTCGCAAAAAAACTCACAAATTATTAGATGGACTGTAATAATAACTTCTTTTATTATTGTTGCTCTTATTTTGTGGAACACCTACGACTTTTTTAAAAAGTTTAAAACTGAAGAACGTTCTAAAATGGAAATTTTAGCGAAAGCTTACGAGCGTTTTAGTACCGCCGATTTAGATGCTGAAATTTCACTTGAATCTAAAATTATTGGTAACAATCATAATATTCCTATGATTATTACTAATGAAAAAGACAGTATTGCAGAATGGTCTAATTTAGTTTTTGAAAAATCAAAAGAATCTAAATTTTTACGGAAGCAACTTTCCATAATGAAAGGGCAAAACAAACCCATAATTATAAATTATACTGTTGAAGATGATGTTTTTACATCATATATTTATTATAGAGATTCTGATTTATTAACCAAATTAAAGTATTATCCAGTTGCTTTAATTCTTATTTTATTTTTGTTTGCTAGTGTCATTTATTTATTTTTTAAATCTAATAAAGTTGCAGAACAAAATAAACTTTGGACAGGAATGGCAAAGGAAACAGCACACCAAATTGGCACACCATTATCTTCATTATTAGGTTGGATTGAAATTTTGCGACTTGAAAATACTGATGAAAACACCGTTAAAGAAATTGAAAACGATGTATATAGATTAAATACAATTGCTGAACGATTTTCAAAAATTGGTTCAATTCCAATATTAAAAAAAATAGATATTATATATGCTACTATAAGTTCTTTTAATTATTTAAAATCTAGAAGTTCTAAACAGGTAAAATTTATTTTTGAAGCTCCAAAAAAAGAAATTTTCGCATACATAAACCTTCAATTATTCAGTTGGGTTATTGAAAATTTAGTAAAGAATGCTATTGATGCTATGGAAGGAAAAGGTAAAATTGAGCTTATTATTTCTGAAAATGAAAAAAGTGTAAATATTACCATTTCCGATACTGGAAAAGGCATTCCAAAAAATATACAACAACAAATATTCTCACCTGGTTTCACTACAAAAAAACGAGGTTGGGGATTGGGTTTATCTCTTGCAAAAAGAATTATTGAAGACTACCATAATGGTAAAATTTCGGTTCAAAAATCAGAAATTAATAAGGGAGCTACTTTTGTTATTATGCTAAAAAAATAAGTTACTTATTATTAGATGATTAAAACCAATTAAGAAGAGAAACTTAAAATAGAATTATAACTAAAATTCAATTTATTAACTCTAAAAGGTATTTCATCAAAAACATTAACTAAAAAGTAAATCTCCTGCAAAATTATTTCTTGGCGTTTACCTTAGAAGTTTAAACTATTAAAAGTGTGGTTACAAAAAGGCCAGACTCTATAAAAATTAAAGTCTGACCTTTTAATAATCTAAATTCAGATTAAGAGACAAGAAACGTAAAAACAATTTTTTAGGTTAATCTTAATCTCTTATTGATTTTTGTTCAGTTAACAATTCTTATACTCCTAATACAATATAACCTTCCTTTATCATATCTAAACTGTAAGTAAAAACATTTGGAATAAATTCTAGGCCTTTAGGAAGCGATTCTCTTGAAATTCCGTATTTCATTAGAGCAAAATCGCACAAAATAATAGTAGCACCTGAAGTCTTAGCCATATCAACTAACTTTTGTCCGGCTTCTTTATCTGCAAATTGTTTCACAGCTGCACCATAAAGAACAACTTCAAATCTCCCAAACTTCTCACCTTCTTTTGACATCATTTCTGCCGATGTCATAATTAAAACAGGTACATAACCAGGAACACCAGTTGTCATAATGTAATTAACTACCTCATTGTTGGTAGTACTAACAATAGGATTGTTTGCATAAATAGGTTGAACAGTTTGACCTAAAACTGTAAATAAAACTAATAACATTAAAATTCTCATCTTCTTTATATTTATTAAAATTAAACAATTGCAAAATTATAAGATCTATTATATAAGTACTGTAACGTAGGTCACTATATTTATATAATAAAAAGGTGTTTTTTCAAACAAAAAGGTTGATTAACCTGTTTCCGTCTAATACAATTGAAAACTTTAGAAGATATTAGATGTTTTATTTTGTTTCTAAATTATATATCAAAAAAAATTAAATCTTTTTGAGACAACTTGCGTTAATATAAAATGAAAGTAGTTTGAAGCTTATATTTAATTCTGCTACTAGATTTACAATGTTCTGATTATTTTAATAGTTCCTCGTCCTAGTTTTATGAAATTTTCATTTTCTAGCTGCTTTAAAAGTCGAGATATAACTTCTCTAGCCGTACCAATTTCATTGGCTAAAGTTTGATGAGTAACCGTAATTTTATTGCCTTGTTTAATTTGGTATTCTTTTAACTTATTTAATAAACGCATATCAACCTGTTTAAAAGCAATCGCATCAATTAAAGTTATTAATTCGTCAAATTTCTCATAATAATGATTAAAAACATATTGTTTCCATGAACTATACTTCTCCATCCATAATTTGACTTTTGAAGCAGGAACCATAATTAATTTGGATGTTTTCTCCACAAAAGCCTCCGCACCGCAATGCTTGTCATTCAAACAAGAAGTTATTGAAAGAATACAACTTTCACCTGGATTAATCTGAAAAAGAATAATTTCTTTACCTGATTCGTCTGTTTTACGAACTTTTAAAGAACCTTCAAGTAAAATAGGTATTTCTTTTACATAGCTATTTTCCATTAAAATAACACTGCCCGTTTTTAATTCGACAATTGGCAGAAGTGCAATTTCGTCTTTTAATTCTTTTTCAAAAGTTTTTATATCTTTAAAATGACGGTAAACTGAAGCAAATCTGACAAAAGCAACTTCATCAAGTTTTTCACAATTCTGTCTTACATTCTTGCCCATTCCTGCCATCTCGGCAATCCCTGCTGCATTATCTGCAATAGGACCAAATGCATCTATACTCAAAACTATTCCTGCAAGACTCAACATAGCCATAGCTGTTAATGATGTACCAAAGATTCCATAAAGAAGAGCTTGAGAAGGATCAGGAGCAGCTGCTGATGATATTGCAAATGAAACAATGATAGCAATAACTAA
>SDWL01000157.1 GCA_004195315.1 Lutibacter sp. | reverse complement strand
AGATGTGTATAAGAGACAGTCTTGGAGGTGGTAATGTTGCATATCATTTAACTACTCATTTATTAAAAAGTACTACTGTAAAACTTATTCAAGTTTATAACAGAAGTCTAAAGAAAATTCAACATTTAAAAACCTTCACTTCAATTACCAATAATTTAGATGATTTAAAAGATGCTGATATTTATATCATTGCTGTTTCAGACAATGCTCTTTCTAGTTTTTCTTCAAAATTAAAATTTAAAGATAAACTAGTAGTCCATACTTCTGGAAGTGTTGCTATGAATGAACTTCAATCTAATTCAAACAAAGGAGTATTTTACCCATTACAATCTTTTTCTAAAGATTTAGAAGTCAATTTTTCAACCATTCCAATTTGTATTGAAGCTGAAACAAAAAAAGATTTAGATTTGTTAGATATACTGGCTAAATCTATTTCAAAAAATACATATAACATTAATTCAAATCAACGAAAAAGCTTGCATGTAGCGGCTGTAATTGTTAATAATTTTGTTAACCATTTATATCATATTGGAAATGAAATTTGTGAAGAAAATAAAATTCAATTTGAAATTTTACAGCCACTAATACAAGAAACAGCAAATAAAATAACTACATTATCACCTTTTGAAGCGCAAACGGGTCCAGCCAAAAGAAATGACACTGAGACTATTGAAAAACACAAAGCTATGTTAACAGCTAATCAACAAGAAATTTACACATTGCTTACAAAATCTATTTATAAAACGTATGGAGAAAAGTTATAAAGAAATTATGCCTCAGATCACCACATTTATTTTTGATGTTGATGGAGTCTTAACAAATGGTATTGTTACCATTTTTCCTGACGGAGAAATGGTTAGAAACATGAATATTAAAGATGGCTACGCACTTAAAACTGCTGTAATGGCAGGTTATAATGTATGTATAATTTCTGGCGGAACTAATGAAGGAGTCCGCACACGCCTGCAGGGATTAGGAATTAAAGACATCTATTTAGGAGCACACAATAAATTAATTCAATTTGAAGAGTACACAAAACTTCATAAAATAAAACCTGTAAATATTTTATACATGGGTGATGATATTCCAGATTATCCAGTGATGAAAAAAGTTGGTTTACCTTGTTGCCCAAATGATGCAGCTCCTGAGATTCAAGGTATATCATCTTACATTTCTCATAAAAAAGGAGGTACTGGCTGTGTACGTGATGTTATTGAGCAAGTGCTAAAAGTTCAAGGAAAATGGGATGGACAATTTGATGCGAAATACGATTAATAATTAAATAATAATTCTAACAATTTAAAATTTAAAACCATGAAAAAAAACATTCTTTTAGTAATTGCAATTTTTGTATCAGGAATTTTTATGAGCAACGCTCAATCCATTTTTGGACAATGGAAAACTATTGATGACGAAACTGGTAATGAAAAATCAATAGTTGAAATATATGAAGTTGACGGTAAAGCTTATGCAAAAATATTACAATTATTAGAAAAAGGTAAAGAAGATAAACTTTGCGATTTATGTAAAGGTGATAAAAAAGATAAACCTATGAAAGGTATGATTATTATTGATGGATTATCTGAAGATGGTGAAGAGTGGAATGATGGTAAAATACTTGATCCTAAAACAGGTAAAGAATATAAATGCTATATTTTTTTAGAAGATGAAAATAAACTAAAAGTACGTGGTTATATTGGCTTTGCTTTGTTAGGTAGAACACAGTATTGGCATAAAATAACTGAATAATAAGACTCATTGAGTCTACAAAAAAAAGGCTTCATGAAATTTATTTTCATAAAGCCTTTTTAAATTTATATGAATTTTAACTTCTTTTTTTCAACATTGGCACAAATCTAAACTTTCCAAGCTCATGTTTTTCAAAATCCTTTTCACTAGTTCTAATAAATAGTGTCATTGTCTGCACATCATCACCAACAGGAATAACTAACCTACCTCCTATTTTTAATTGCGCTAATAATGGATTTGGAACAAAAGGAGCACCTGCAGTTACTATAATTCCATCAAAAGGAGCATTTTCTGGTAACCCTTTATAGCCATCTCCAAAAATTATTTTTTTTGGATTGTACCCAATTTTAGGTAAAAACAATTTTGTTTTTTTAAACAACTCTTTTTGTCGTTCAATAGTATACACTTTTGCACCCATTTCTAATAAAACTGCTGTTTGATAACCAGAACCTGTTCCTATCTCTAAAATCTCATGATTCGATTTTACTTGTAATAATTCTGTTTGAAAAGCTACCGTATACGGTTGAGAAATAGTTTGATCTGCAGCTATTGGAAACGCTTTATCTTGATATGCAAAATCTACAAAACCTGAATCCATAAATAAATGACGAGGAACATTTGAAATTGCAGTCAATACATTTTTATCTAAAATTCCCTTTTCTTCTATAGTTTTTACTAATTGATTTCTAAGTCCTTGATGTTTGTGTGTATCCTTCACTAATTACAAAATTTGAGTTGTTAAAAATAGGAATAAATGCTTAAAGATTCTTACTTTTGTTTATCTAAAAATAAACATATATATGATGCTAAAAGTAGGAGTTTTAGGAGCCGGACATCTTGGCAAAATCCATTTAAAATTATTAAACCAATCAGATAAATATAATTTAATGGGGTTTTATGATCCTATAATAGAAAATGCAAAAAAAGTTGAAGCCGAATTTGGTTATAAAGCTTTTGATACAATTCAAGAATTAATTGACGCTGTAGATGTTGTTGATATTGTAACACCTACGCTATCTCATTTTGATTGCGCTAAAGAAGCCATTGAAAAAGGTAAACATATTTTTATTGAAAAGCCAATTACCAAAACAGTAGAAGAAGCTGATGCCCTAATTGAGCTTTTAAAAAAACACAATGTAAAAGGTCAGGTTGGTCATGTAGAACGTTTTAACCCTGCATTTACAGCTGTTAAAGATTCAATAACAAACCCAATGTTTATTGAAACTCATAGATTGGCAGAATTTAATCCACGCGGTACAGATGTTCCTGTTGTTTTAGATTTAATGATTCATGATATCGATATTATTTTAAGTGTTGTAAATTCTAAAGTAAAAAGCGTAAATGCAAGTGGTGTTTCTGTAATTAGTGAAACTCCAGATATTGCAAATGCCCGTATTGAATTTGAAAATGGCTGTGTAGCTAATTTAACAGCCAGTAGAATTTCTTTAAAAAATATGCGTAAAACACGATTTTTTCAACGTGACGCATACATCGCAGTTGATTTCTTTGAAAAAGCTACTGAAGTTGTAAGAATGAAAGATGCTCCTGAAATTCCAGGAGATTTTGATATGATTTTACAAAACGCTGAAGGTATTAAGAAGCAAATCTATTTTGAAAACCCAACTATTGCAAGTAACAATGCTATTTTAGATGAATTAGAAACCTTTGCTGATGCTATAAATAACAATACTACACCTATTGTAAATTTAGAACAAGGAACAGAAGCTTTACGTGTTGCTCACATGATTATTAACGATTTTTAAAATGACTATTTATCAGGTTGACGCATTTAACAATGAAATATTTAAAGGAAATCCGGCTGCTGTTTGTCCTTTGGATAAATGGATTTCAGAAGATTTAATGCAATCTATTGCAGAAGAGAATAATTTATCTGAAACCGTTTTTTTTGTAAAAAATAAGCAATCTTTTAATCTCAGATGGTTTACACCAGCTTGTGAAATTGATTTATGTGGTCACGCAACATTAGCTGCAGCACATATTATTTTTACTGAGTTAAATTATAAAGAAAAAATAATAGTATTTAATTCTAAAAGTGGAAAACTCACTGTTCAGAAAAATAACGATTGGTACACTTTAAACTTTCCTTCGGAAGAAATTGAAGAAATCATTACACCATCAATATTAAAACAAGCCTTAAATGTTCCTATCATAAAAACATATAAAGGAAAATGGAAATTATTGGTTGAACTTCAAAATGAAACTACAATTTCAAATTTAACACCAAATTTTAGTCTTTTATCTGAATTAGATTCAAATGGAATTATTGTAACTTCAAAAGGTGATACTGTCGATTTTGTTTCACGTTTTTTCGCCCCGAAACTTAACATAAATGAAGATCCAGTAACTGGTTCAGCACACACTTTATTAATTCCTTTTTGGGCTAAAAAATTAAATAAAAATAATTTAAATGCTATTCAGCTTTCTAAAAGAGTTGGCGTTTTAAAATGCGAATATTTAAATGAACGTGTTGAAATGAGTGGACAGGCAATCACCTATTTAAAAGGAAAATTAACCATATAATTATTAATTATGAAAAATATAGCTATCATTGGAGCTGGTACTATGGGCAATGGAATTGCACATGTATTTGCTCAAAGTAATTACACCGTAAATTTAATTGATATCTCACAAGAAGCTTTAGATCTTGGTTTAGCAACTATTACTAAAAATTTAGATCGCCTATTAACTAAAGAACGTATTACTGAAGATATTAAAACAAAAACATTAAATAATATAACAACTTTTACTTCAATTTCTGAAGGAGTAAAAAATACAGATTTAGTGGTTGAAGCTGCTACAGAAAATGTAGATCTAAAACTAAAAATATTTAAACAAATTGATGAAGTAGCTCCTGAAAAGGCAATTTTAGCAACAAATACTTCTTCCATTTCAATTACTAAAATTGCAGCGGTTACTAACCGTCCAGATAAGGTAATTGGAATGCATTTTATGAATCCAGTTCCGATTATGAAATTGGTTGAAATAATTAGAGGTTATAACACTTCTGATGAAGTAACTGAAAGTATTATGAAACTTTCAGAAAGTTTAAAAAAAGTACCTGTTGAAGTTAATGACTATCCTGGGTTTGTAGCAAATCGTATTTTAATGCCAATGCTTAATGAAGCTATAGAAACTTTATATAATGGTGTTGCTGGTGTTTATGAAATTGATACTGTAATGAAATTAGGAATGGCACACCCTATGGGACCTTTACAATTAGCTGATTTTATTGGTTTAGATGTATGTTTATCAATATTAAATGTAATGTACGACGGATTTAAAAACCCGAAATACGCTCCTTGTCCGCTATTAGTAAATATGGTACAAGCAGGTAAACTTGGTATAAAATCAGGTGAAGGCTTTTATGATTATTCAGAATCACGAAAAGCAGAGAATGTAGCCAAACAATTTATATAAAAAAAGAGCCGCAAATTGGAGGCTACTGAAAAAGGTATATCTATTTCAGATTTAATTTAAAAGCGATTAAGAAACAAGTACTCTCTCTTAATCGCTTTTAAATTTCGAGTGTTTTTTGATATGGACTTATATGAAGTTAAAAAATGCTTCAAAAACAGCTATTTTCGACTATTTACCTAAATAACCACCTCACTT
>SDWL01000156.1 GCA_004195315.1 Lutibacter sp. | reverse complement strand
AGATGTGTATAAGAGACAGACATCACTTTCTCACAAGTTGACTATTCTAATAGCTGGGAAGATTTTTATTCTTATAATAATGTAAAAAATTTTGTAAAAGTAGATAATGAGATTTACGCGATTGTAGATAATGCCATTTTTACGTTTAATATTAATACAAGTGAAATAACTAAAATATCTTCAGTTAACGGTCTTTCAGGTGAAACCACTACAAGTTTATTATATAGTAAAACATATGATAAAATTATTATTGGTTATGAAACAGGATTGCTAGAAATAATTGACAGTAATAATAATATTACAATAGCAAAAGATATTGTAAATTTTAACTATTCAGGGAATAAACAAATAAACAATATTACCGAATACAATAATAAACTTTACCTTTCAACGTCTTTTGCTATAATTGTATATGACATTGAGAATTTACAATTTGGTGACACCTATTTTATAGGTAATCAATCTTCTGAAATTAGAATAAATCAAATTAAAATTAATCAGGATATTATATATGCAGCTACAGAAAATGGCGTTTTTACAGCAGATGTGACAAATGAAAATTTAATAGATTTTAACTATTGGACACAACACTTTTCTGGCAATTTTTCAGCATTAGAAGTATTTAATAACAACGTGTTTGTTTCAAATAACAGAACACTTTATACCATTGAAAATAATATTCTTTTACAGCAAAAAATTTATCCAGCAGCCATAAGAAATTTAAAATCTTCAGAAGAAAATTTAATTATAAGTACTCAAAGAAGTGTTTATGTGAATGATATAGATAATTTTGAAATTTTCAATTACACAACAAATTTACCAGATACTTATTATTTTGATTTAAACACGGCTTATTATGAAGATAACAAGTTATACTTAGGAACTAAAGATTTTGGAATTTTAAAAAGTAATGTTGAAAACATTTCTTCTTTTGTAGAAATTCATCCTGAAGGACCACTTTCAAACTTGTCTTTTTCAATTGCAATAAATAATAATAATTTATGGGTAGTGTATGGGGGATTTAATGCAGCATACGGACCATTAGGCAAAAAACTTGGATACAGCCATTTTAATGGAACTAATTGGTTAAACATACCTTATAGTTCCTTTTTAGTGAAAGATTTGGTTAACATTACATTTGATCCTGTTAATGAAGACAAAGTATATTTGAGTTCTTGGGCTCAAACAACTTTATCCAACTCAACTGAAACTGGAGGTATGTTAATTGTTGAAAACGATGAGCCAATTGATTTTTTGAATCATCTTAATAGTGATTTAGAATCAGTAAACTTATCTAATCCAAATTATAAAAGTTTAAGAATAAACGGTTCTGCTTTTGATTCACAAGGAAATTTGTGGATAGCAAATGCTTGGGTTGATGATAGAATAAAAAAATACAGTGCCAATGGAAGTTGGTCTAGTTTTGATATGAGTTCTGTAATTACAAATCCAGCTTTTGGATTAAATGAGCTTATTATTGATAAAACAAATAATATTTGGATTGGCTCTAGGCGAAATGGAGCATTAGTTTTTAATGAAAATGGCAACAATAAAAAATCATTAACAACTGAATTAATGAACGGTTCATTACCTGATTTGAATGTAAGAACTATTAAAGCAGATAGTAATAATAGAATATGGATTGGAACAAAAAAGGGGTTAGTTGTTTTTTATAAAGCAGCTACTATTTTTAATGAAAATACTTTTGATGCTGAGCCAATTATAATTTTAGACGATGGTATTCCTAAAAAATTATTAGGAGAACAACCCATTAATTCCATAGCTATTGATGGGGCTGATAATAAATGGTTTGGAACTGAAACAGGTGGCGTTTTACAAACAAATCCAGGTGGTACAACTACTTTAAAAAACTTTAATAAAGATAATTCACCATTACCTTCCAATAATATTTTAAAAATTGCTGTTGATACAAATTCAGGAAAAGTATACTTTGCTACAGATAAAGGTATTGTAGCATTCAATAGTAATGTGTCTTTATATGGAGATACTTTACCGGAAGTTTACGCATATCCAAATCCTTCAACAAAAAACAACGAATTTATTACTATTGATGGAAGAAACGGAACACATTTACCAAACGGAACTAATGTTAAAATTTTAGACGCTGCAGGAAATTTAGTTTATGAAACCAACACCAAAGAAGGGCAAGAAATATTTGGAGGAAAAGTTGTTTGGAACAAAACAAATTTAGCTGGTAATAAAGTAGCTTCCGGTATTTATATAGTTTTACTAATTACTAAAGATCATTTAGAAACTACCGTAACTAAAATTGCGATTATCAATTAATAATGATTGTAACTACGAAGGCAATTGTTTTGAAAACCATTAAATACGGTGATGCAAGTTTAATTGTTACTTGTTACACTCAAAAAAGTGGTGTGAAAACGTATATGTTAAGAGGTGTTTTAAAAGCAAAAAAAGCAAAAATAAAACCCGCCTATTTTCAACCATTAACGCAGCTTATCTTAACCGCAAATCACAATAATAAAGGAAATTTAAACTCCATTAGAGATTTAGAAGTTTTAAATTTTTATAACTCAGTATATACTGATATAAAAAAACAAACCATTGCGTTATTTTTGGCTGAAATATTATATTATGTAATACGTGAAGAAGAACAAAATAGCACGCTGTTTCAATATTTAGAAACCTCATTTTTATGGTTGGATACGCATGATACTATTTCTAATTTTCATTTGTTGTTTTTATTGAATTTAACGAAATATTTGGGATTTTATCCTGAAACAGGAAATTTAGGAAATTCGTATTTTGATTTGTTAGAAGGAAGCTTCACTAAACAGCATAATTATAATACGGTTACAGGCGATAATTTAGTGCAATTTAAAAAGCTTTTAGGCATAAATTTTGATGTAATACATCTGGTCGATTTTAATGCTGAAAACAGGCAGGCAGTATTGTCTATTTTAGTTCAATATTTTGAATTACATTTGGAAGGCTTTAAAAAACCAAAATCTTTAGAAATATTAAAATCGGTATTTAGTTAGTTATGAGAGTTTTGTGTATTATTTTCCTTTTTTTTATAACAATTTCAGTAAAATCTCAACAAGTAAAAGTGTTAGATCGTGAATCTAATTTTCCTGTTGAAAATGTTTCCGTATATAATGACTCAAATTATAAGATAGTTTACACAAATAAAAAAGGCGTAGCAGATTTATCAGAATTTGTAAATTCAGATGTAATTTCATTTAATCATTTAGGATATATTGAATATGAAATTTTGAAGAGAGAGCTTGGTATAATTGAGTTTGTAGTTTATTTAAGTAAGAATTCAGAACAGTTAGACGAAATAGTTTTATCAGCTTCTAAAGGTAAAGAAAGTAGACGCAGAATAGCTGAGCAAATAGACATAATTTCAAAAGAAGAAATTAAAAGAATAGCTCCGCAAACATCGGCAGATTTATTAGCCAATTTACCCGGCATTAAAGTTCAAAAAACTCAATCTGGAGGTGGAAGTCCAGTTTTACGAGGAATGGAAGCTAATCGTGTTTTATTAGTAGTTGACGGAGTAAGAATGAACAATGCAATTTATAGAACAGGACATTTGCAAAACTCTATTACAGTTTCTCCAAATATTATTGAAAGAACAGAAGTTATTTTTGGACCTTCATCTGTAATTTACGGATCAGATGCATTGGGCGGTGTAATTCATTACTATACAAAAACACCGAAAATCAGTAATATAAATGAGATAAACACCTCAATTTATTCACGTTATAGTTCAGTTAATAATGAGTTTACTAATGAAGCTAATATTGAACTTAGAAATAAAAAGTGGGCTTCATATACAAGTATTTCACACAGTGATTTTGGAGAATTAAAAAGTGGTAAAAAACGTACGCATGGTTTTGATGATTGGGGAAAGGTTTTTGATTATTCAACAAATACAAATACGTTTTATAGCCTAAACTCTGTTGTTAATTCAGATACAAATATTCAAAAAAATACAGATTATAACCAAACTGATATTCTTCAAAAAATTGCAATTCCACTTTCAGAAAAAAGTGATTTAATGGTTAATTTCCAATATTCAACATCATCTAATATTAATAGGTTTGATAATTTAGCAACATACTCAGGTGATGAATTGAAATTTGCAGAATGGTATTATGGGCCACAAAAAAGACTACTAGTATCGTCACAATTAAAAATAGAACCGAATAAAAAATGGCTTCAAAAGGGAACTTTAACTGCAGCTTTTCAGAATGTTAAAGAATCTAGAATTGAAAGGAAATTTTCTAGTTTAGATCGTTATTATAGCTATGAAGATTTAGATGTCTTTAGTTTGAATGGGGATTTCTTTGTTTCATTAACAAATTCTAATGATAGAATTTTGTCATACGGATTTGAAGTAACTCATAATGAAGTTGACTCAGAAGCATTTGGTAGAACTTTAGAAATTAATGAAAATGCAATTATTGGTTTAGGAGAAAAATTTATTGAACAATCTCGTTACCCAGATGGTGGAAGCACTTATACTAGTTTAGCTTCTTATGTAAATTATAGACAAGATATTAGTACAAAATCAACATTGAATACCGGAATTCGTTTTGTAAATACATTGTTAACTGCGAAATGGATTGATGACACATTTATAACGTTACCAGATTCTGATATTTCTTTAAATAATTCAGCAATTACAGCAACAATAGGTTATGTGTTTAAACCAACAATTAACTGGCAATTAAATAGTATAATTTCATCAGGATTTAGATCACCAAATATTGATGATGTTGGAAAAGTTAGAGAGAAAAACCGAGATGTTACCGTTCCAAATATTTACTTAAAACCTGAATATGTTTATAGTTTTGAAACAGGTGTTTTAAAGTATTTCAATAATAGAAAATTTCATGTTGGTTTAAATGTATATTACACACTTCTAAATAATTACATAACACGTGATTATTTTGAAATAAATAACTCATCAACAATTATATACAATGGTGAAGAAGGTAATGTAATGGCTAATGTTAATAAAGACAATGCTTATATTGTTGGGAGTACTTTTAGTTTTAAAGGCGATTTAAACAATAACTGGATTACTAAAGGCTCAATAACACTTACAAAAGGTGAAGCTTATGACACTAATTTGCCATTATCATCAATTCCTCCAGCATTTGGAGACATAGAAATTAGTTACAATTACAAAAATTTACAAGCTGGTTTAAGTTGGAAATTCAATGCTAAAAAAAGTATAAAAGATTACAATTTAGTTGAAGGAATAGATAATGAAGAACAAACCCCATACAATAGTTTAACAGACTCTTACTACGGAAATCCAAGTTGGAACACTTTTAATTTTAATTCAAATTATAAAATTAATAACAGTATTACAGCATTTATGAATATTGATAATGTTTTTGATATTCACTACAAAGAATTTGC
>SDWL01000155.1 GCA_004195315.1 Lutibacter sp. | reverse complement strand
CTATTTATAATTAGTTTTTACAGGATTTATACCCAACAATATTTACAGTTGTAGTGTAAATATTTATTTCAATGAACTTTAAATTATAAAGAAAAAAGTAAGCTTAGCTTACTTTTTCTTTTTGTGTCTATTAGCTCTTGCTCTTTTTTTACGTTTATGAGTAGAGATTTTAGCTCTTTTTCTTTTTTTACCACTTGGCATAATAGAATGATGTTTTTATGTTAATAAAATTTTGTGTCTTACGACACACTTACTTTAGTTTTTACTCCTTCTACAAAAACTTTTGCAGGTTTAAAAGAAGGGATATTGTGTGCTGGGATTTTAATAGTTGTATTTTTTGAAATGTTTCTTCCAGTTTTTTCAGCTCTTGTTTTAATAATAAAACTACCAAATCCTCTTAGATAAACATTGTCGCCTTTTTCTAAAGACACCTTTACTTCGTCCATAAACGCTTCAACAGTTGCTAAAACATCTGCTTTTTCAATTCCCGATTTATCGGAAATACTTGATACGATTTCTGCTTTCGTCATTTTTAATATTGTTATATATGTTATTATAAAATTAAGACGGCAAATATAGGATTTATAAATCAATTCTAAAAAGTTAATTCATTAAAATTTAATCAATTAAATCTTGTATTATTGCGTTTTACAAAAAAATCAATGAAATTCTCTAATCAGTTAGTATTGTGGTATTTACATAATAAAAGAAATTTACCTTGGCGAGCTACATTAAGTCCATACAAGATTTGGTTGTCCGAAATTATTTTGCAACAAACTCGAGTAGATCAGGGAATGGCTTATTATTTTAAGTTTGTAGAGAATTTTCCCACTATAAATAAGTTAGCTTTTGCTTCAGAAGAAGAAGTGCTAAAATTATGGCAAGGGTTAGGATATTATTCAAGAGCTAGAAACTTACATTTTTCAGCAAAGCATATTGTTAACGAACTTAATGGTGAATTTCCCGTAACCTATAATGACCTAATAAAATTAAAAGGAGTTGGAGATTATACAGCTTCAGCAATAGCGTCAATTTGTTTTAATGAGGCAACGGCTGTAGTTGATGGAAATGTTTATCGGGTTTTGTCTAGATATTTTGGAATTAGCACTCCTATTAATTCAACCAAAGGAATTAAAGAGTTTAAACAATTAGCTCAACAGTTAATTGATAATAAAAACCCAGGTACACATAATCAGGCTATTATGGAATTTGGAGCACGAATGTGTAAACCTCAAAACCCCAATTGTGATAGTTGTTCATTAAATAATAGCTGTGTTGCATTGTCAAAAAAACGAATTAAAGAACTTCCTGTAAAAGAAAAAAAATTAAAAATAAGAAATAGATATTTTAATTATTTAGTTATTCAAACCGAAGATAATAAAACAAAAATCGAAAAAAGAAATAAGGGTATTTGGCTAAACCTTTATGAGTTTCCTTTGATAGAAACAATAAATGAAATTGATGTAAATCAACTTGTTGAATATGAGAAATTTGTAGAATTATTTAAAAATATTTCTACATCAGTTAAACTTTTTAATAATGAGACAGTGGTACATAAATTATCTCATCAACACATTCATACTAAGTTTTGGGTTGTAAATACACAATCTTCAGAAGATTTTACATTTTCTTGGGATGCAATAAAAAAACATCCAGTTTCTACGCTAATAGATAATTTTTTAAATCAGTATAAAACACACTGAATTTTTTAGTACTTTTGATATATAAATGAATTTGAAATTATGGCTGGTACAATTAACAAAGTAATACTTATTGGGCATTTAGGAGATGCAGTAAAAATGCATTATTTTGAAGGTGGAAATGCTCTTGGACGTTTTCCTATTGCTACTAATGAGACCTATACCAACAAACAAACTGGAGAAAAAATAACTTCTACAGAATGGCACAATATAGTTGTTAGAAATAAATTGGCAGAAATTTGTGAAAAATATTTAAGCAAAGGTGATAAAATTTACTGTGAAGGACGTATAAAAACAAGACAATGGGAAGATGATACAGGAAATAAAAGATATACAACAGAAATTCATGTAGTTGATATGACATTTTTAAGTACTAAAAAAGAGTTAAATGCACCACAACAAGCGCCTCAGGCAAAAATAGAAAAAGCAACTACTCAAGAGCAACCTATAAATGATGTAGCAGATGACGATTTACCATTTTAAGTTTAATTAAATAGACATTAATTTGGATCCTGAACCCACATTTTCACTAATTTTATTTATTGATAGTATTGATTATTGGCTATTAACAAGTGTAATAGCACTTTTTTTATTATTGGCTTTATCGGCCTTAATTTCGGGTGCTGAAGTTGCTTTTTTTTCACTTTCTAAAGCTGATATAACTAAAGCTTCTGAATCTAAATGTAGTATGCAAAAAGCAGTAGTTGAATTATTAGAAAATCCACAAAAATTACTAGCAACTATTCTTATTTCAAACAATTTCATCAATATTTTAATTGTTTTAATATTTGTATATATAGGTGACACATTGTTTACCGATATTACTCCAGTTATATTAAAATTTGTAATTAAAGTTATTTTAGTTACTTTTTTAATTTTGTTATTTGGTGAAGTTTTACCAAAAGTATATGCAACAAGAAATTCGTTAAAGTTTGCCTCATTTATGGCGTATCCAATAAAAATATTGAATTCATTACTTACTGTGGTAAGCTCTCCATTAATGAATTTAACAACTATTATTGAAAATAAATTAGCTAAAAAACAATCAAATTTGTCTGTTGAAAAATTATCTCAGGCTTTAGAGCTAACTTCAAATGAAGCTACTACAAAAGATGAGCAAAAAATATTAGAAGGTATTGTTAATTTTGGAAATACAGAAACAAGCCAAATTATGATTCCTAGAATTGACATTTTTGCGCTTTCAATTACAGAATTATATGAAGATGTTATTGCTAAAATTATAGAAAAAGGCTTTTCAAGAAACCCTGTATATAAAGAAAATATTGATGAAATTATTGGTGTTTTATATGCAAAAGATTTATTACCTCATTTAAATGAAAAAGATTTTAATTGGCAAAAATTAATAAGAGAGCCTTATTTTGTTCCAGAAAACAAGAAATTAGATGACTTATTGAAGGAGTTTCAAGAGAAGAAAAACCATTTAGCAATAGTTGTTGATGAATACGGAGGAACAAGTGGTATTGTAACTTTAGAAGATGTAATTGAAGAAATTGTAGGTGATATTAGTGATGAATTTGATGATGAAGAATTATCATATTCAAAATTAGACAAAAATAATTACTTGTTTGAAGGTAAAACCAATTTAAAAGATTTTTATAAAATCTTGGAAATTGAAAACCCTGAATTATTTGATGAGCATAAAGGTGAATCTGAAACGATTGCAGGTTTTATATTAGAGGTTTGTGGAAAATTCCCTAGAAAAAATGAAATAATAAAGTTTGCTAATTTCTCGTTTAAAATAGAATCAATAGATAAAAAGAGAATTAAACAAGTAAAAATCACAATCCACAGAAATATTTAAAATAGTACAATGAAAAAATTTAGTGTAGTATTAATTATTGCTGTTTTTATTTTTTCTTGCGGAGAGGAAATAGTTCCAAAGCCAAAACCTTATTTAAAATTACAATATCCAATATCTTCTTATAAAAGAGTTGAAATAAATTGCCCATATAGTTTTGAAATTTCAAATTTAGCAAAGGTTAATGTTAAAAATAATTGCTGGGTATCTATAGAGTACCCTCAATTAAAAGCAGCCATTTATATTACTTATAGAAAAGTTGAAGGTAATTTAGATGAAATTTTAAAAGAAATAGAAAAACTAACTTTTGAGCATACTATTAAAGCTGATGCCATTCCTGATTATAGACCTTTTGAAAATTTAGATAAAAAAGTTTATGGGAAATTGTACAATATAGAAGGGAATGTTGCAACAAATATTCAATTTAGAGCAACTGACAGTGTAAAAAATGTACTTTCTGGCTCTTTGTATTTTTATGTGAAACCTAATTATGATTCAATTGTTCCTGCAATAAAATACTTGGAAAAAGATATTATGCATTTGATTGAAACTTTAGAATGGAAATAAATGACGACAACCAATTTTAAATATTCAAAAATAATTAGGAGTTGGTTGGTAGTTGGGCTAATTATGTTAGTTGGACAGGTTATTTTAGGCGGAATTACGCGTTTAACAGGCTCAGGACTTTCAATAACACGTTGGGATATAATTACAGGAGTTATTCCTCCATTAAATACTGAGCAATGGTTAAAGGCATTTGAATTGTATAAAGAAACACCGCAGTTTTATAAAATAAATTCAATGTTTACTTTACAAGAATTTAAATTTATTTATTTCTGGGAATACTTCCATCGACTTTGGATAAGATCATTAGGGTTTATCTTTTTAATCCCTTTTATAATCTTTGTTGTAAAAAAACAACTAGATTTATTCTTGATAAAACGCTTAGGATTAGTTGTTTTTTTAACAATGCTAACTGCTTCTGCGGGTTGGATTATGGTACAAAGCGGTTTGGTAAACAAGCCTTGGGTAAACGCATACAAACTAACAATACATTTTATATTAGCAATTTTGGTTATTGCAGCAATGGTTAAAACAGTTGCCGATGTTTATTTATTAGGAAGCAATAAAAAAAAAGTTGAGAAAGCAATAGTTTCAATAGTGTTAAGTGTTACATTTATTCAAATGATTTTTGCAGGATTATTAGCCGGAATGAGAGCTGGATTATATTATCCATCTTGGCCAGATATGAATGGAGAATTTATTCCTAATGTATTGCTAAAATCAACAAATTGGAATTGGGCGAATATGATAAATTACGATAGTTATTTATTTGCGCCGGCATTTATACAGTTAACGCACAGAATGTTAGCTTATTTATTAGTTGGTTTAACTATTTATATGTTTCTTAAATTAAGAAATAAAGTTGAAAATTTTTCCAAAAAATGGATTAATATTTCAATGGTTTTAGTGTTGGTTCAAATAGTTTTAGGAATTCTAACAGTGTTAAACGTAAAAGGTAAAATACCTTTATTTTTAGGTGTGAGTCATCAATTGATAGGGGTGCTATATTTTATGAGTATACTATTTTTATATTACACACTTAGAAAAAATAAGGCATAAAAAAAGCTTCAATAAATTGAAGCTTTTCTAAATTTTAAAGCTAAAGAATTATTCTTTTACAGCTTCAATAACTTCTTTTACTTCTTCAGTAGTTTCTTCAACTTTAGTAGCAAGGCTATCAACCACTACTTCAACTTCTTCTTTTACTTCTTCAGTAGTTTCTACAACTGCTTCAACAGCATCTTTTACTTCTTCTTTCTTAGTTTCTTTACAAGAAATAGCAATAACACTTACTAAAGCGATTGCAATTAAAAATTTGATTTGTTTCATTTCTGTCTCTTATACACATCT
>SDWL01000154.1 GCA_004195315.1 Lutibacter sp. | reverse complement strand
AGATGTGTATAAGAGACAGCAATTAGTCTTTCCGAAAATATTTACACATAAAGAAGTGTTAAGGAGTGCTTTAGAGTACTTTAATGGAGATGAACTTGCAGCAACTACTTGGATTAATAAGTATGCAATGAAGAATAAGGAAGGTGAATTTTTCGAATCTACGCCAAATGACATGCACATGAGAATGGCTACTGAATTTGCGCGTATTGAAAAAAAATATTTAGGTGAAGAAATAAGTGTTGAAGGGCTTTCAGCTTACGGAAAGAAGCGTAACTTTTTGACAGAAGAAGCTATTTTTGATTTATTTAAAGACTTTAAATATATAATCCCACAAGGAAGTGTAATGTCTTCTTTAGGAAATAAAAATGTAATTGCATCCTTATCAAACTGTGTTGTAGTTCCATCCGTATTAGATTCTTATGGTGGTATTTTTTATACAGATCAGCAATTGGCACAATTATTTAAAAGGCGTTGTGGCGTTGGCGTAGATTTATCTAATTTAAGGCCAAATGGTGCACAGGTTTCAAACTCTGCAGGTAGCACTACTGGAGCCGTTTCATTTATGGAACGTTTTTCAAATACCACTAGAGAAGTTGCTCAAAATGGAAGAAGAGGAGCGTTAATGCTAACCATGGATATTGCACATCCTGATATTGAGGGTTTTGTAACCATAAAACAAGATTTAAGTAAAATAACAGGTGCTAATATTTCACTTCGTTTGTCGGATGAATTTATGCTAGCAGTTGTAAATGACGATGATTTTACATTGCGTTGGCCAATTGATAGTGAAGCTCCTACTTATACTAAAGTTATCAAAGCAAAAACATTGTGGGATACTATTATAAAATGCGCTCATAATACAGCTGAGCCAGGGTTAATATTTTGGGATCGTCAACATTATTATTCAACTTCCTCAATATATCCAGGTTTTAAAAATAGCTCTACTAATCCTTGTTCCGAAATAGCAATGCAAGGTGGTGATAGCTGCCGTTTAATAGCAATTAACTTGTATAGTTTTGTTGAAAAACCTTTTACGGAAGAAGCAACATTTAACCATAAAAAATTCTATGAAGTTGTGTATGAATCTCAACGATTAATGGACGATTTAGTTGATTTAGAATTAGAAGCTGTTGATAAAATTTTCAACAAAATAATGCACGATAAAGAACCTACAGATATTAAACAGGTTGAAATTGATACGTGGAAATTATTGTACAAAACAGGTAAGAAAGGAAGAAGAACAGGTTTAGGATTTACTGCATTGGCTGATGCTATGGCAGCACTAGGTAAAAAGTTTGATACTAATGAAGCTATTGCAGTTGTTGATGAAATTATGAAAACTAAATTTAAAGGCGAGTTTGACAGTAGTATTGATATGGCAATAACTCGCGGAAAATTTGATGCATTCAACCCTGAAATAGAAAACTATTCTGAATTTGTTCAAATGATTGAAAAAGAATTTCCTTCTATTTATAAACGAATGATGAAGTACGGCCGTAGAAATATTTCTATAAGTACCGTTGCACCAACAGGAAGTTTAAGCATGTTGGCACAAACATCATCGGGAATTGAACCAGTTTTCCTTTTATCATATAAAAGAAGAAGAAAAGTAAACCAAGATGATCCAAATGCAAAAGTAGCATATGTAGATGATTTAGGGGATGCTTTTGAAGAATTTGAAGTGTACCACCCAAAGTTAAAACAATGGATGGAAGTTACTGGTAAAACAGAAATAAAAGATAGCCCATACGCGGGTTCAACAGCTCCTGAAATTGATTGGAAAAAGCGTGTTGAGATGCAAGCACTGGTTCAAAAATACACCACACATTCAATAAGCTCAACTATTAATTTAGCTTCAGATGTTTCAGTTGAAACTGTTGGTGACATTTATATTGAATCTTGGAAAAAGGGTTTAAAAGGTATTACAGTGTATCGTGATGGTTCTAGAAGTGGAATATTGGTTTCTAACGATGATAAAAAAGAAAAGAAGAATGATGATTGTTTTGCTGAAACTATTTTTTCAAAACGCCCTAAATCAATTGAAGCAAAAGTTGTACGTTTCCAAAACGACTATGATAAATGGGTTGCTGTAGTTGGATTAATTAATAATAGGCCTTATGAAGTTTTTACGGGTAAAATTGAAGATGCATTTATTTTACCAGCTTGGTTAGAGCAAGGTTGGGTAATAAAAAATAGAGATGAAAAAGGTGATTCTCGTTACGATTTTCAATTTTTAGACAAGCAAGGTTACAAGGTAACTTTGGAAGGATTATCTAGAACTTTTGATAAAGAATATTGGAATTATGCTAAATTAATTTCAGGGGTATTACGTCATGGAATGCCAATTGCATATGTTGTAGATTTAATTAATAATTTAAATATGTACGATGAAAATATTAACACTTGGAAAAATGGAATTGTTCGTACATTAAAACAATTTGTTACAGATGGTACAAAAGCAGCAGATAAAAAATGTCCTAGTTGTGGTGACCCAGAAGGACTTATTTATGAAGAAGGTTGCTTAAAATGTAAAAGTTGTGGGCATTCTAAATGTGGATAATAGTATTTTAAATTAAAAATAAAAAAGCACCAACAAAATTTATATCTTGTTGGTGTTTTTTTATGAATCCTACAGAGCAATATATTAAAAATAAAAAAGAACCATATCAGTCAATTATGCTGTATGTTCGTAGCGTTGTTTTTAAAACCTTGCCTACTGTTAAGGAAAATTATAAATATAAAGTTCCATATTACACGTATAATAATAAAGCTCTGGTGTATTTAAATATTTTAAAAGGTACAAACTATGTTGATGTTGCTTTTGTTCAAGGTATTTTATTAGAAGAAAAATACCCATTATTAAAAAATAATAACAAACGAAAGCAAGTTCGCTCACTTCAAGTAAAAAGTTTAGAAGATTTTGATGAATTGCTATTTGTACAATTAATAAAAGATGCAGCTATTTTATTGGATAATAGTAGAAGAGCTTGGGTAATTTAAAAGATTCATTATATATTAAATCACCTTTAAAACAAATTCAGCCTGTCAACCACAAAGAAAAGAAGTTAAAACGAATTTATCGTTTTTCTTATAGCCACTAAATTACTTAATAAACCTTCTAAATATTTTAAATCCAACATATTTGCGCCATCACTTTTTGCATTTGAAGGATCAAAATGAGTTTCTAAAAATAAACCATCAACATTATTTACAACTCCAGCTCTTGCAATAGTTTCAATCATCTCAGGTCTTCCACCAGTTACACCACTACTTTGATTTGGTTGTTGAAGAGAATGTGTAACGTCTAAAACCACTGGTGCATATTGTTGCATTTCGGGTATTCCTCTAAAATCAACAATCATATCTTGGTAACCAAACATAGTTCCTCTGTCTGTTATCCAAACTTTTTCATTGTTACAATCTTTTACTTTTTGAACTGCATGTTTCATTGCAGACGGACTCATAAATTGTCCTTTTTTTAAATTCACAACTTTTCCTGTATTTGCAGCAGCAACAACTAAATCGGTTTGACGAACTAAAAAAGCTGGAATTTGTAACACATCAACATATTCGGCTGCCAATGCAGCATCAGAAATTTCGTGAATATCTGTTACTGTTGGAACTTGAAATGTTTCTGAAACTTTTCTCAATATTTTTAGAGCTTTTTCATCTCCAATTCCTGTAAAACTATCAATTCTACTTCTGTTTGCTTTTTTAAAACTACCTTTAAAAATAAATGGAATTTGTAATTTATCTGTTATTTTTAAAATATGTTCAGCAACATGTAATGCCATTTCTTCGCCTTCTATGGCACAAGGCCCAGCCAATAAGAAGAAATTAGTACTATCAATATGTTTTAAATTAGGAACCAGATTTAAATTCATTTTATCTATTTTTATGCAAATATACTGTTTTTTTTGAGTTTCAAAATTCTAAAATATCAAGTACAGATCAAAAATTTCGTAATTTAAAAATGTAATAAAGTATGGCCTATAACGAACATTTAGCAGATAGAATTAGTAAGTTTTTTAAAGAAGAGAAAATTGATTTTTTTGAAAAAAAGATGTTTGGCGGTTTGTGTTTTATGGTAGATAATAAAATGTGTGTTGGAATTATAAATGATGAGTTAATGGCACGAATAGGAGAAGAGAAATACCCTGAAGCTTTAACTAAAAAAGGATGTAAAGAAATGACCTTTACTGGTAGACCAATGAAAGGTTACGTATATCTAGATGAAGAAGTATTAGACTTAGATACTGATTTAGAATATTGGCTTCAGTTAGCCTTGGATTTTAATCCGTTAGCAAAAGCAAGCAAAAAGAGGAGTAAATAAATTACTCCTCTTAAAATTTCATTCAACATTAATTCTCATACCTTCACTATGGGCACTAAATTCAGGAGCATACATACTTTGAATGGTTGTAATTCCATTGCTAAAATTACCTGCATTATTTACACGTAAATCGTATTCAAAAACAAAAACTCCTTTTGATAAATTGTCAAAAAAGAAGTTGGTAGAAGCGTCTTTTGTACTTTCATAATAACCCAAACCATCTTGCCATTTGTACTGTGATAAAATATTTATAGGTTCCAATCCACTTGCTCGCATATCTTTCATATGCACAAATTCCATTGGTCTATCCACTTTTAACTCAATTCGTACCGTAATTAAATCACCCAATTTTAAATGAGTTTCTTCGTTAATTTCGGTTAAAAATTTACCTGTGTCTGAATTTGTTTTCAAAAATATTTTTTTACTCAATTTCAGAGGAGTTTCAGCGGATGTTATTTTATCTAAATCTTCAAAATATTGCCAATACAATCCACCCCAAGTAATACCATTGTTTTTTTTAGAAATAGTTACTTCACCCATTTTTGAAATTATTTCGTCCCCATTCCATGAAGTTTTAAAATAGCCTGTTCCAGCTTCAATTTTTACATTTTCTAATTTTGAAGGTTCTATTTTTCGATTTCCTACTATAACTTCAACAGATTCAGTAACTGAAAGCCAATCATTTCCTTGTAATAAAAGTGCATACACAGCCTCAGTTGTCGATTTTGTGGTACCCCAACGGTTAGTTTGTTTATTTTTTAACAACCAAACTTTTAATTCATTTACAGTTGAAGTATCTTTCTCAATTTCTGAAAATACTTCAATTAATAAAGCTTGTGTTTCTATAGGAGCCTGATTCCAATGCCAGCTTGCAGTATTTTCTTTCCAATACATTCCTAATTCTTCACTAATAATACTATTTTCTTTTAATGAATTTAAAATTTTGGAAGTTGTTTTTGAATTTCCATTTCTGTATTGAACTAAAGCATTCAAACCTTTTCCATATAAATTGAAGTCTTTCCAATAGTTAGAGGCTTGATTTTTATAATATTCAAAAGCAGGTTCAACTTTTTTAGGTAATTCAATTGTGCTATAAAAACTTCGCATATATAAATAATGAAGTTGCGAATAAATTTGGATTAGTAT
>SDWL01000153.1 GCA_004195315.1 Lutibacter sp. | reverse complement strand
TAAATCATACAAGGAACTGTATTCACTAAATTTAATTTGTTGTTGTTGAAGTAGCATCTATAAAAGAATATTTTTACTCTTTTAAGATACAAAAAAAAAAGAGTAAAATCTTCGATTTATACTCCTTTTTTTTACTGTTTATGTCTTATTCGACTTTTTCAGTAGCCTTTTCAATTGAAGCCCTTTTTTATTCTTTTGAACTCTACTAATATCTATATACTATTGCATTAATATTCATTCCAGCTCCTACCGAAGCAAAAATAACAACATCACCTTTATTAATTTCTTGATTTTCAATTTCTCCTTTTTTTACTAAATCAAATAGAGAAGGAACCGTTGCTACGGAGCTATTTCCTAATCTGTGAATACTCATAGGCATAATACCTTCCGGAAGTTTTGTTTTGTATAAACGATAAAAGCGTTTAACAATAGCTTCATCCATTTTTTCATTTGCTTGATGAATAAATATTTTTTTAACATCCAAAATATCTACACCACTTTTATCCAATGCAGCTTTCATAGCTATAGGAACATTATTTAAAGCGTATTCGTAAATTTTACGACCATACATTTTTATATAACGAGTATCATTATCTTCATTTTTATTAAATGATTTTCCAAAAAACAAGTAATAACATTCATCAAAAGTATCTGTTTGTGCAGCGTAACTTATTATACCTGAATTAGCAGTAGCATCTTCTACAGCTTCAATAACGCAAGCTCCTGCGCCGTCAGAATATATCATTGAATCTCTATCGAAAGGATCTAAAACTCTTGATAAAGTTTCAGTACCAATTACTAAACACTTTTTTGCCATTCCAGATTTTATATATGCTTCTGCTTGAATAACACCCTGCACCCATCCTGGGCATCCAAAAAGAATATCATACGCTACACAACTTGAGTTTTTAATACCTAGTTTATGTTTTACTCTTGAAGCCAAACTTGGCACCATATCACTTTGATTAGTGGAACTTTTAACATCTCCAAAATTATGAGCTAAAATTATATAATCTAATTCTTCAGGGTCAATATTTGCATCTTCAATGGCTTTTTTAGCGGAAAAATATGCCAAATCTGACGATGCTAAATCTAAATCCGCATACCGTCTTTCTTCAATTCCTGTAATGGCTTTAAATTTCTCAATAACAACTTCATTCTCATATTCCAATGGCGAACCATCTTCATTTAAAAATTGATTTGTTAAAAAATCTGAATTCTTTTTAATTACCCTTGGAATATAACTTCCGGTACCTGTAATTATTGATTGTATTTTCATTATAAAAAATTAGTATTCAAAATTAATAAGTGTTAATTTTTCAACTCATTAATTTTTATTTCCATTACGGTGGCTATTGATAAAGCTCTTGTCTTTGCTGTATGTGCCATCTCACCTTCAAATAACTCATCAACAGTTAGGTTAAAGTTTGATAACCAGCATTTAAAGTGTAATGATTTAAAAGGTTTTGTTTCGTGTAATTTTAAATGAGGTAGCATTGCATTTTTACGATACCCACCTGAATAAAATAATACATTATCCCAAAAATCAACCAAAGTTAGCAAATGCTCTTCCAAAAGAATTGGATTAGAGAAATCTTCGAAAAAATGAGATATTAAATTATCATTCATTATTTTTTTATAGAACTCTTCAATCAGCAAATAAATATCTTGTCTATTCTCAATATCGTTTTTCATAAATAATTTACAAAAAAGATTTATCGAAAGCTATTGGCAGTAGGTCTAATACAGAATTTGTTTTAATAACCTTACCAACTTCTCCCATAAAATATACTTCAATTTTATCTTTCTGTTTTAATTCATATTCCGACAAAGTTTGTCTACAAGCTCCACAAGGTGCAACTGGTTCTTTCGTTATTTGAGAGGATGAACTTGCCGTGATAGCTAATTTTAAGATTTTAAGATTTGGATATTCTGATGATACTTTCCAAATTGCAACACGTTCAGCGCACATTCCAGAAGGGTATGCCGCATTTTCTTGGTTGTTCCCAGTAACTATAGTACCATCTTCCATAAGAAATGCTGCTCCTACCTTAAAGTTGGAATATGGTGCATATGCATTCTGTTTAGCTTCAATAGCTCTATTCATTAAATTTTTTACGGAATTTGAAAGTTCTTCAATAGAATCAAACACTGTAATTTGAGTTTTTATTTCAACTTTTTTCATTAAAAATTGTTATGTACTTTAGTTAATTTCAAATAATTGTCCGAAATCAAATGCCAACGAAAATCGTAGTGTATTTTCTAAAGGATTGTTAATATCTGAAGCATTAAATAAATAAGAAATATCTAGTTTTGAACTTTTAAAGTTAAATCCTGAACCAATTGTAAAATATTTACGTGCTCCTTTTAAATCACTTTCATTAAAATATCCTGCCCTAATAGCAAAAGAATTATCATACATATATTCAGCTCCTAAAGCCCAAGTAACTTCTTTAAGTTCTTCACTAAATCCTCCTGGTGCATCACCAAAAGAACTAAAAATTCCATTCACAAAACCAACATCTTCTTGAACATATGAAATTCCATCATTGTCAGATATACTAGGAGTTGGAACTAACAATTTATTAAATTCTAAATTTACACTTACTTTATTATAGGTATCTAAAATAAAATCGAAACCAGCTCCAATTTTTAAATTAGTTGGTATATAATTATCATGGCCATCATCTGTATAAGATACTTTTGGACCTATATTAGAAATATTATAACCTCCTCTCCAAATACCATTGAAGTTTCCGTAATTTTTTTCCTCAGATTGAAAATATCCCGAAATGTCTACAGCAAATGTACTCACAGGTTTGATAGTAGAGTTTGCAGATTCAATACCTAAATCTGAACGAATAAATCGCATTGTGACTCCCATAGCGTAAGTTTCACTAAGTTTTAAAGAGTAGGAAGCATCTAAAGAAAATTCATTTAATTTTTCAGTTCCTTCAGGAGCTCCATTAATATCGGTCAAATCTATTTGACCTAAATTAAAATATTTTAAACTTGTTGCCCATGCACTTCTATCATCTATTTTATTAGCAAATGAAAATCCTCCTAAAAAAACGTCATTTGTAAGTTCTCGTAACCAAGGAGTGTATACAATTCCAATAGCAAATTGCGATGGCATAAATGCGAATTTTGATGCATTCCAATGTTGTGAATTTGCATCAGGTGATGTTGCTACACCAATATCTCCCATACCACCTGCACGAGCATCAGGTGCTATTAATAAAAATGGGGCTGCAGTAGTGATTGTGTTTTGTGTTTCTTGAGCATTTATTTTTGAAAATGCTACTAAAAAAACAAGTACTGATATGGTTAATTTTCTCATTAATTGGGTTAATTTAACTGAACAAATATCTTAATTTATTATTGAAGTATTACTAATTTTTCTATTTTTTCTGCTTTCATACTGGAATTAAGCGACTTAACTTTTAATTTATAAATATAAACTCCTTTTCCTATTCTTGAACCAAAATCATCTAACCCATTCCAACCTATTGTTCTTGATAAATTACCTTCAGATTGAACAGTTTCATTAATTGTCTTCACTAATTTACCTGATACCGTAAAAATTTGTATCTGAACATTTAATAATTCATTTGGTTTATTATGATTAAACCAAAACTCTGTATAATTAACAAACGGATTTGGATAATTAAGCACATTGCTTAAAATAAAATCATTATCATCTACTATAAAAAAAGAAAACGTTGTTTCTGATAAATTATTGTAAGTATCCCAAACTTTTAATGTTAAGGTGTGTAATCCTTTGGAAAGATTTCTAAATTGATAATTTAATTTTCCCTTTTTATAGTCATTTAATTCAGTTTGATAAAAATCATTTAACAGTATTGGATTAGCCTGATCACCATCTAAAATTGCAACTATATCGTGATCGACAGCAGTAATTGATGTATTAATACCGCTTTCATCTTCTATTACTGCAATAAACAAAGGTGATTCATTGGTAGTGCCTCCATCAACAAAATTTAAATCATTCATATATAATTGAACTATTGGACCCGTATTATCTTCAGGGGCATTCGTATTTATTCCACCTATGGTTACATCAAAATTATATCCTGCTTTATCTATTTTATTGTTTGTTGCGTAAAAACTAAGTTTTCCTTTTCCGTAGGCCACTTTTATATCTCTAGGTGCAACAAAGTCAAAACTAAATTTCCCTGCTTCAACTTTTGATCTTCCTTTAAATATTTTACTCTCAATAGCATCAAACTGCATGATAATATTTTTATTATCATTATCTAATGTGGTTTTATTTATGGACTTATCATAAACCGTAACGTCTAATTCACCTTCAAAATCGTTTAAAATTTCTCCTGTTGAATTGGCTATTTCACCTTCAAACTTAACATATGATAACGCTTTAATAGTATCTAAAGATTGTGTAATATCAACATCATTCATTTTAGTTATTTTAATTGTTGGACTAGGCAAACTAAGTTTCATAGCTGGATCACCTATACTGTACACAAAATAACGCTGTGTTGTAGAAAATTGATTTTTAACATTCATTAATGATTCTGAAATAGAATAATTTTCATTATTAAAATTTAACAGAGGCTTTATAAGACTTTCATTTAAAGCCTCTCCAACACTGACAAAAACTTCTCTTGTGGTTGAAATTAATGATGTTGCACCACCATTTTCATTCCAAAATAAAAATTCTCCTGCTGTTTTTCTTAATGGATTATCAAATCGAGAAAATTCACAAGTCACGGTAATAAACAAGGGTAATTTAAATTCATTTTTCCAATTTTGGATCTCAGAAACTTCCAAAATTCGTTCAGTAGCCAAACCATCTTCACCTCCATGTCCAAAATAATCCACTAAAATAGTTCCTTTTTCTATTTGATTTGATAGTTCTGTATTTACTGTTGGATACCTATTTCCTCCTGAAGAAGTTTGTTGTACATATGCATCCATATATACTTTTTTTAAGTTAAAAATGGGTTGATTAGCTGAAATAGTATCTGCAATTTTTTCCATTCCAGTTTGCAATATTTCTTCACCTACCGCATCAATATCATCTGCAATTAACGTAATTTGAGTACGCCAATCTCCAAATGATTTTGGGTTATAGTAATTCAAAATTTTATCAACCACTTGTTCAGCTTGTAATATGTCTGAAACTAGTATTCTACCTGTAACAACATCTTGTCTTTCAAAAGAATTCATTTCACCTTCATTAGCATCCATCATTCCATAAAAATCATCTGTAACGTATGATGAAGCCATATTGAAGCTATTAAATGCTTCAAAAACTGGTACTATATTGTTATTCCCACCTATTCTATCTTTATAATCGTAAGATGCATCACCAAACAAGCACACGTATTTTAGTTGATTTATTGTAGCGTTGTCATACAAATGTTTTACAAAATCTCTAATCGCTGAAATATCTTGTGAGCCCGAAGAAAATTCGTTATAAATTTGATTTAATGAAATAACCTTAACAATTAAATTAGAATTTTGAATGTGATAATTTGCCAATCGTTG
>SDWL01000152.1 GCA_004195315.1 Lutibacter sp. | reverse complement strand
CTTAACAATGGCTAATAAATCAGAGGTAGGCATAAATCTTTTTTTAAAAACAAAGTTCTATTATTTTAAACTACTCCACAACTTTTTGTGTTGAGCCCTAGTTCCTCACCATAATATTACATCTGTTGCTTAATTGCTGTAATATTCAATAATCAAAAGAATGCACTCCTAGTAATGTTTTGTTGGAAGTATTACAAATGAAAGCGAAAGAAGTTTAAAATTAACGCTAGACTTTTTAGAAGAAGGTAAAAAATATCTTGCTAAAATTTATAGAGATGATAAAAATGCACACTGGGATACAAACCCAACAGCTTATGTAATTGATGAGGTTGAAGTTGATAACAAAAGTTCAATTGACATGGTTTTAACATCAGGTGGAGGTACAGCAATTTCAATTTTGGAAATAACAGATTAAAGAAAATTACAGATAATAATTTTTATTAAAAATTTAATCAAAATAAAGTATATTCGGTTCTTATTTGAACTCAGAAACTAATCTTTTTAAATAACAAAATAATTAAAACAATGAGCAATTCATCAAACAAAAGAATTAACATCTATTTTATTACAATAGTGATTACTCTTGGAGGTTTACTATTTGGGTATGATACAGGCGTAATAAATGGAACCCAGTTTTATTTCTCAAAATATTTTGAGTTAACAGGGGCTTTAAAAGGCTTTATTGTGAGTAGTGCTCTTATAGGAGCCCTAGTCGGTGCTGCTTTCTCAGGAATATTAAGTAAATCAATTGGTAGAAAAAACTCATTAATTATTGCTGCATTTTTGTTCACCATATCAGCTTGGGGATCGGGTTTACCAAGTATATTGCCGGAATCTATTTCGCTAATGGTGTTTTTTAGAATTTTAGGAGGTATTGCAATTGGTATGGCATCTATGAATGCGCCTATGTATATTGCAGAAATTGCACCAGCTGAGAAAAGAGGAAACTTGGTTACGTTTTATCAATTGGCCATTGTTATAGGATTTTTTGTAGTGTTTTTAGCTACTTATTTTATAGGAAATGGAATGAGTGAAGCTGAAAATATTTCTACAGGTTGGAGATATATGTTTTGGTCAGAATTAATCCCAGCAATTTTATTCTTTGTATTGTTGTTTTTAGTTCCAAAAAGTCCACGTTGGTTAATGGTAAAAGGAAGAGAAGAAGAAGCCCGAAATATTTTAGTAAGAATTCATGGAGAAGAAATAGCCAATAAAGAAATTGTTGAAATTAGAGCGTCTATTCAAAACGAAGGTAAAGGTGAAAAACCTTCAATTTTCTCTAAATCCTTGTTGCCAATTATAATAATAGGAACTATTCTTTCTGTTTTACAACAATTTACTGGAATAAATGCAGTATTATATTATGGAGCAGATATTTTTGAGCAAGCTCTTGGTTTTGGGAAAGAGGATATTTTATTACAGCAAATTTTATTGGCAACAGTAAATTTAGTATTTACGTTTATTGCAATGTTTACAGTAGATAAATTAGGAAGAAAACCATTACTAATGATTGGTGGTTTTGGAATGTTAATAGGGTTTTTAATGATGGGTTTCACCTTGTATTTTAGTGATTACTCTCAATTAAATTCAGCTGGAATGCCTACAATATCTAGTTCAGAAGGGATTATAAGTTTAATAGGAATATTAATATTTATTGGTTCATTTGCAATGTCTATGGGGCCAGTTGTTTGGGTAATTTTATCTGAAATTTTCCCAAATAGAGTGCGTAGTATTGCTATGTCAATTGCAGTAGCTGGTCAATGGTTAGCTAACTATTTTGTTTCGCAATCTTTCCCAATTATTGTAGAGAGTGATGTTAATAAATTACAAATGGATGGCGGTGTTTGGAACAATGCCTTACCGTACTTTCTTTTTTCAGGATTTATAGTTCTTATAATTGTGTTTGTTTGGAAATTTATTCCAGAAACTAAAGGTAAAACATTGGAAGAAATGGAATCATTATTTCAAAAAAAATAATAGAACAAAGGTTTGTGTTTAGTGTGTTTTTTAACCTTTTACTTCCTATGTTTATAACAACTATATTATAAAAGGTATTAACAAAGAACAACATATACAGTGTAAATTACTAAAATGGGTTATGTGACATCTATTATAAGTAGCGCTTATTTAGTAAATAACATCAAAAAAATAAAGGTAATTGTTAAAAATGAACGAAAAAACGCAGTTTGAATTAAAAAATGTGAACTGCGTTTTTGAGCTTGAACTTTGAATAGAGTATTGAACTCAGTAAACAATTTGTATAACCAGTCAAGAATAAAGCCTATAAAATTGAATAAAGAGATGCCTTCAACGATATTGGTATTAAAAACGTGTAAGATTTTCAATAAAAATGTGAATAATTTTTATTTTAAAACTAAAGATTGACACGTTAGTGCAATTATTTTTTGATTACTATTTAAAAAGCCAGCTAACTATAAATATAGCTCTTTAATTACTTTTAAATGATGCATTTGATGCCCTGCAATTATAAAACCTAAAGCTCTAACAGACATTTGGCTTTTGTCAGCTGAACCAGAAGTTGTGAGCATTTCATTAGAAAAACTTTTGTATAAAGAAATGGTGGCTTTTCTAATAGATTTAAATTCCTTCAATAAATCTTTAATTTCTCTGTCATTTCCTTTAGAGTTGATTACGTACATATCGTGATTATAACCATGTAAATCTGTTGAATCATTTCTTGAAAACCGTAATGCTCTATAACTTAATACGCGTTCAGCATCCATTAAATGTTGAATAAGTTCTTTAATAGTCCATTTTTCTTCATCATATTTAAAGAGTAATTTTTCTTCAGGTAAATTTTTAACAGTAGCTTTAAATTCATCAAAAGAAGATGTTAAAACTTTAATTAAATTAACCTCACCTAAAGGTTCAATATAAAATTTGAAATATGGATTGTATTCGTTTTCGTTTAATTGACTTGAGTTCATAATTAAGCTGAATTTCTACTTGCGTTTATATTTCCAAATAAGCAACGAGTAACCATTCTTTCATAAATATGCATTAATTCCTCGTTAACATTTTCATCATTTTGCATTTCCTTTACTTTAAGCAATGCATATTGCTGAATAGTTAATAAAGGTAATACAATATCTTCTCTTAAAGCAATTGAAGCTTTGCCAACTGGATTGTTTTGCATTAGCTCATGGTAACCTGTTAATTTTAAAATTAATCGTTTAGTTTCATTAAATTCAGAGAAAATCAAATTCCAAAACTCTCCAAATTCAGTATCTTTTGCCATATATTCTGTTAATCCGAAGAAGGATTTTGACATAGACATCATACTATTTTTAATTAAAGCTTTAAAGAAATCTGAATTTTCGTATAATTGAACAACTTTATCAAACTGTCCATTTTCTTCATATTTTTTTAGTGCTTTACCAACACCATAAAAACCAGGAACATTTTGTTTTAATTGACTCCAGGAACCTACAAAAGGAATGGCTCTTAAATCAGAGAAATTTAATTTACTAGAGTTTGATCTTTTTGCTGGTCTGCTTCCTATATTAGTTTGTGCATAATATTTAAGGGTGCTCATACGCTCTAAATACGGTAAAAATTTAGGATGATTTTTAAAATCTACATATGCCTGATAACTTGTTTTCGACAAATCGTCCATAACTTTTATATCTGTTTTTGACATAATATGATTGTTATGATCAAAAATTTCATTAGAAATACCAGCACTTAATAATTGCTCAATATTATACTGAGAAGAGTCTGAATTTCCAAAATTAGAACTAATAGTTTGCCCTTGAATGGTAAGTTGTATTTCTTTATTTTCAATTGTTGGTCCTAATGAAGAATAAAATTGGTGCGTACGTCCACCTCCTCTAGCAGGTGGTCCACCTCTACCATCAAAAAAGACAACTTTAATATCGTATTTTCTTGATAATTCTGTAAGTTGTTGTTTAGCTCTATATATTGCCCAATTAGCCATTAAGTAACCACCATCTTTGGTTCCATCAGAAAAGCCAACCATAATGGTTTGTTTATTTTTTCTATTATTTAGATGTTGTTTATATGCTTTATTAGTATATAATTCTTCCATAACAGCTAATGAATTAGTTAAATCGTCAATTGTTTCAAAAAGTGGAATAATATCTACATTCAGGTTATTTTTATAGCCGCATAAATTAAACATAGCAAATGTTTCTAATACATTTATTGAAGTTTGATTGTTGCTAATTATATATCTATGGCAACCACGTTCACCATTATTTTGTTGTATAGTTTTAACTGCTTTTATTGAACCCAACGTTTTGGCTACCATATCATTTTTAAAAATTGAAATATCAATATCTCCAAAAACGTTAGACAATACATTTATTTGTTCTTCTTTAGGCAGTTCTAAGTATTTGTCTGGAAATATACTAATTCCGTTTTCAGCTAATTCTGTAATCATTTGTGCAAAAACATTGTGATGCACTCGGCTGTCTTGCCTTATATCTAAAGTTGCAAAATGATAACCGAATATGCGTAGTTTATTAATAAAGCTATTAATATCATTTAAATATAATGAGTAATGATCTTTAATAAGTGTTTCTCTTATGCTAACTAATTTATTTAGAAATTCTTCTTGTGTAGGCATTGAATTTAGCTCTGGCGATACACTATTATTAAACAATACTTTTTCAAGTTCTAAAACATCTTGTTCAACACCATTAAAAGTTAATTTCTTTTTTAGGTTTCTAATATCTAAATAATAATTTTTTAATACCATTTGTCTTAATCGTTTTGCAACGTTTAAGGTAATTTCTGTTGTTACAAATGGGTTACCATCTCTATCTCCACCAGGCCAAAATCCTAAGTTTATAATTTCGTTCTCAATGTGTTCATTTTCAAATAAATTATTTTGAATGTAGTCATAAATATGAGATACAGAATGATAAAATACATTTTCTAAATACCAAATTAAACTAACAGCTTCATCATAAGGTGATGGTTTTTCGTGTTTAAAGAACGGAGTTTTACCTACTTGAGCTAATAAATTTTTAATGGTTAAAAAATCATTAGTTTTTACAGCTTCAGTTAAATCTGTTATAATTCCTAAAACTGGTCCAGGGTAAAATTGTGTTGGATGTGCAGTTAAAACCAATCTAACTTTAAATTCTTCTAATTGTTTTTTTAGAGCTGCTGTTTTATTTTCTTGACTTGCTTTTTCCTTACTATTTCTTATAGTTCCAACACCATCCATATTGTGAACAATAGGGTATGCTGCATCTTCAATGGCATCAAATAAAACTACTTGTCGCTCAATAAATTGAATACATCTAAATAAAACGTCAATTTTTTCTTTTTCTGTGGCGTTTTTGTAATATGTTTTAAAAAAAGAATCTACTATTTCGGTTGGATTTTTTTTAAGGTTGAAACCGCTTTTACACATTTCGTGAAACAAAGGGAGCATAACACCAGTTTTGTTAATGGTGTCAAAAGGAAGGGTTAAAAATATACTATTATAAATTTGGTATTTTACAAGTACATGTTCATTATATCTTGCTATTTTTGCTTGCTTTATCATATTTAGAATTTATAATG
>SDWL01000151.1 GCA_004195315.1 Lutibacter sp. | reverse complement strand
AGATGTGTATAAGAGACAGACGCTATTGGATTAGGGTTATTCACGTATTTTGTAAATCGTTTTAAGCCCATAAGCATCATTCTTTGTTCATCACCTTCTGAAAAATACAGAACAGCTTCTTTGCCAAAACTATTTATTTTTTCTACAGCATTGTATAAATTTAATTTAGCCATTGCTATTTGAATTTCACCTTCTTTTTCTGAGGTTAATTTCACTATTTTTTCAGCTTTTAATAGTGCAGATTCTGCCATGTAAATTTCAATCATAACTTCAGCAGCAGCTAAAATTAATTGCTGATGGTTTTCTAAATCAGCACCATAAGTTTGAACGGCTTTTCCAGCAATCATTAAAAAAGTTTTTTTCAATTTAGCAATCATGGCTTTTTCTTCTGATAATAATTCAGAAAAATCAGGTGTTTCAAAAGAAGGAATTCCTAGTAAACTATTACCAACTTCCATTGCAGGTGTTAATAAGTCAATTTGACCTTTCATTGCTTTTTTAAGTAACATTCCAACAGTTAATAGCCTGTTTATTTCATTTGTACCTTCATAAATTCTAGTGATACGAGCATCTCTCCAAGCACTTTCCATTGGAGTATCTTTTGAGAATCCCATACCTCCAAAAATTTGAATCCCTTCATCAGATACAAATTGAGAAACTTCAGAACCATATACCTTAATAATAGCACATTCAATAGCATATTCACTAAAAGCTGTTAATTCAGCTTCTTGATGAGATTTACCTTCTGCTAATAGAGCATCAATCATATTCTGAATATCTTTTGCAGCCCTATAAGATGCAGCATCTAAAGTGAATGTTTTCGCACTCATTTCAGCATATTTTTTTTGAATTGCTCCAAAATTTGAAATAGCCGTTTTAAATTGTATACGTTCATTTCCATAATTTACTGATTCAGTAATAATTCTTCTACTTGCATCTAAACAAGCTGCCCCTAATTTAATACGACCAACATTTAAAGAATTTAAGGCAATTTTAAAACCTTCACCTCTTTCAGATAGCATATTCTCAACAGGAACTAAAGTATCATTAAAAAATACTTGACGTGTTGAAGAGGACGTAATACCAAGTTTGTTCTCTTCTTCACCCAATGTAACACCATTTGGATTGTTCTTATCAAAATCTAAGATAAAAGCTGTGATGTTTTTATCGTTTTCAATACGACCAAAAATGATGAATACTTCAGCAAAACCAGCATTTGAAATCCACATTTTTTGCCCATTTACTTTATAGTGCTTACCATCTGCAGTTAATTCTGCAGTTGTTTTTCCAGAATTGGCATCACTACCTGCTCCTGGTTCAGTTAAACAATATGCACCAAATTTTTCGCCAGATGTTAATAACGGTAAATATTTTTGTTTTTGTTCTTCAGTTCCATAAAGAAAAATTGGCATAGTTCCAATTCCTGTATGCGCACCAAATGCAGTACCTAACGAACCTGTAGCAGATGAAATGTAATCAGTTACCAACATTGTTGATACAAATCCCATTCCTATTCCGCCATATTCTTCGGGAATAGAAACACCTAAAAATCCCATTTCACCAGCTTTACGCATCACTTCTTCAGTTAATGCAAAATCTTTATTTTCAAATCGTTCTTTTAAAGGCCAAACTTCACGATCTATAAACTCTATAACCGCGTCTTTCATCATTTTTTGTTCTTCACTAAACTCTTCTGAAATAAATATTTCTTCAGATTTAATTTCTTTGATTAGGAATTCTCCTCCTTTTATTGTTGCCATTTTAAGCCCCCTTTTATCCCCCAAAAGGGAAGTTTCTACAAGAGGGTAGTAGTTTTTATTGTTAGATTTTTATTTAACTATTAATCCTTCCTTTTGGGAAGGTTTGGATGCGTTTTTATTTTAAAAGTTCAAAAACACCTGCTGCACCTTGCCCTGTACCAACACACATGGTTACAATACCATATTTATCTTTACGTCTTCTCATTTCGTTAAATAATTGCACAGAAAGTTTTGCACCAGTACAACCTAATGGATGTCCCATTGAAATAGCACCACCATTCACATTTACAATAGCTGAGTTAATATCCAATTCACGCATTACAGCTAATGATTGAGAAGCAAAAGCCTCGTTTAATTCAATTAAATCAATATCATTTAATGTTAAATTAGCTTGTTTTAATGCTTTTGGAATGGCTTTTACAGGGCCAATTCCCATAATTCTTGGCTCAACACCAACAGCAGCAAATGAAACCATGCGTGCAATAGGCTCAATATTTAATTCTTTAACCATATCTTCACTCATAACAAGCAAGAATGCTGCTCCATCACTCATTTGAGAAGAATTACCTGCAGTAACACTCCCTCCGTTTGCAAATACTGGGCGTAATTTAGCTAAAGCTTCCACCGATGTCCCTTTTCTTGGACCTTCATCAGCAGAAACTGTGTAATTTTTAGTTTGTTTTTTTCCATTCTCATCTAGAAAAATGTTTTCCACAGTAATAGGAACAATATCATCATTGAATTTACCTTGAGCTTGAGCTTCTAAGGCTTTCATATGAGATTTAAAAGAAAAATCATCTTGATCTTCACGAGAAATTTTAAACTGTTTCGCTACGGCTTCAGCAGTTAATCCCATTCCCCAATAATAATCTTCGTGACCTTCTTTAGCCGACTTATAATTTGGAACTGGACGATAACCGCCCATTGGAATGTAACTCATACTTTCTACACCACCAGCAATAATACAATCTGCCATTCCAGATTGAATTTTAGCAACTGCTATACTTACAGTTTCTAATCCTGAGGCGCAATAACGATTTACGGTCATACCTGGAACATCATCAATTTTTAATCCCATTAAAGAAATTAAACGTCCCATATTTAAACCTTGCTCTGCTTCAGGCATTGCGTTACCAACAATTACATCATCAATTCTTGTTTTATCTAATTGAGGAAAATCTTTTAATAAATGTTCTATCGTTTCAGCTGCTAACTCATCAGGTCTTTTAAATCTAAAAACACCTTTTGGAGCCTTTCCAACTGCGGTTCTATATCCTTGTACTATATATGCTGTTTTCATTGTTTTAGTTTCTTAAAGGTTTACCAGTTTTTAACATATGCTCTATTCGTTCTAATGTTTTACGTTCGCCAAATAAACTCATAATTGCTTCACGTTCAATATTTAACAGGTATTGCTCAGATACATGTGTTGGTTCGGATAAATCCCCACCGGCCATTACATAACCTAGTTTGTTTGCAATTTTTTTATCGTGTTCAGAAGCATAACGACCTTTTTCTAAACTGTCAGTCCCTACTAAAAACATACCTAAAGCTTGTTGTCCATATACTAAAACTTTTTCAGGAGCCGGTTGTGTATAGCCATCTTCAAGCATCAGAATTGCATGACGTTTTGCGGTTGCAATTTGTCTTTCTTTATTAACAACAACAATGTCTTTATTTTTTTTGAAGAATCCTAAATCAAACGCTTCGTGCGCAGATGTTGCAACACTTGCCATAGCCACATTAATAAAATAATCACGTAGTTTATTTAGTTTAACATCATCTTTTAATAATCCATCAGAAGCTCTTTTTGCCATTTCTTTTGAACCAGCACCACCTGGAATTATACCAACACCAAATTCTACTAAACCAATATAAGTTTCAGCTGCGGCTACCACTTTATCTGCGTGCATACTCATTTCACAAGCACCACCAAAAGTAAATCCGTGTGGAGCAATAATTGTTGGGCAAGATGAATAACGTAAACGCATTACAGTATCTTGGAAATATTTTACGGAGAAGTTAAGTTCATCATATTCTTGTTCAACAGCCATCATAAATGCCATTGCTAAATTTGCACCAACTGAAAAGTTAGGTGCTTGATTTCCTAAAATTACAGCATCATATTCGGTTTCAGCTAAATCGATTCCTTTATTAATGGCTTGTAAAACTTCACCACCCAACGTATTCATTTTAGATTGAAATTCTACATTTAAAACACCATCTCCTAAATGTTGAATTGAAGCACCTGCATTAGACCAAATTGTTTTTGCCTCTCTAACATTATTTAGAATGATAAAACTGTCTTGCCCAGGAATTTTTTCTTGTGTTTTAGAAGGAATTGAATAGTAATATTTTGCTCCATCTTTTACAAGGTAGAAACTTTTATTCCCATTATTAAGCATTTCAGTTACCCAATTAGCAACAGGAATATTTTCAGCTTGCATTAGCTCTATTCCTTTTTCAACACCAATTGAATCCCATATTTCGAATGGGCCGTGTTCCCAACCAAAACCAGCTTTCATAGCATCGTCTAAACGGTATAGTTCATCTGAAATTTCAGGAATACGGTTTTGAACATATCCAAACATTGCAGCAAAATTCTTTCTGTAAAATTCACCAGCTTTATCTTTCCCTTTAATTAAAACTTTAAATCTATCAATAACATTATCAATAGTTTTAGTTAATTCAAGAGTTGCAAATTTTGCTTTTTTATTTGGGCGGTATTCTAGTGTGTCTAAATCTAACGATAAAATATTTTTTTTACCGTTTTCAACTTCCATTTTGTAAAAACCTTGCTTAGTTTTACTTCCTAACCATTTGTTTTCCATCATGGTATTGATGAAATTTGGCATTTTGAATAATTCATGAGCTTCATCTTCTGGACAATTTTCATAAATCCCATTTGAAACGTGAACTAAAGTATCTAAACCAACAACATCAACAGTTCTAAATGTTGCAGATTTTGGACGACCAATAACGGGGCCTGTTAATTTATCAACTTCTTCAACTGTTAATCCTAATTCTTTTACTTGATGGAACAAACTCATAATTCCAAAAATACCAACTCTATTTCCAATAAATGCAGGTGTATCTTTAGCTAAAACCGAAGTTTTTCCTAAGAATTTTTCACCATACATCATTAAAAAGTCAGTAACTTCTTGTTTACATTCAGGACCAGGAACAACTTCAAAAAGTTTTAAGTATCGAACTGGGTTAAAAAAGTGTGTAACCGCAAAATGTTGTTTAAAATCATCACTTCTGCCTTCACTCATAAATTTGATAGGAATACCAGAAGTATTTGATGAAACTAAAGTGCCAAGTGTACGATATTTTTCAATTTTCTCAAAAACAGATTTTTTAATGTCTAGGCGTTCAATAACAACTTCAATAATCCAATCAACATCTTTAATTTTGGAAATATCATCATCTAAATTTCCAGTGGAAATCCTACTCGCAAATTTTTGATTGTAAATTGGCGATGGTTTAGATTTTAATGAAGCCTTTAAACTGTCATTAACTATTCTGTTTCGTACCGCTTTACTTTCTAATGTAAGCCCTTTTGCTGTTTCAACTGCATTTAATTCACGAGGAACTATATCCAGTAACAAAACTTCTACACCAATGTTTGCAAAATGACAGGCAATACCTGATCCCATAATACCGGAACCAATTACAGCTACTTTTTTTATTGGTCTTTTCATTGTTTTGAGTTTATATCTGTCTCTTATACACATCT
>SDWL01000150.1 GCA_004195315.1 Lutibacter sp. | reverse complement strand
AGATGTGTATAAGAGACAGTAGCAATTTTACTTTTTGGTATGATTATGTTAGAAGAGGGCTTTAAAGTTTTTACAAAAGGTCCGTTACAAAACATCTTAAAAAAAGCGACAGATAAACTTTATAAAAGCATAACAGTTGGTGCTTTTGTTTCGGCTTTAATTCAATCCAGTTCATTAGTTTCAGTTATTACAATTTCATTTATTAGTGCCGGTTTAATTAACTTATCACAAGGTTTAGGTTTAATACTTGGTGCAAATATAGGAACTACGGCTACTGCTTGGTTGGTTGCTGGCTTTGGTCTAAAAATTAATATTTCAGCTTTAGCAATGCCTATGTTGGTTTTCGGAATTGTTTTTTCATTTCAAAAAAAAGCTTCTTTAAAAGGAGTAGGAAATGTTTTAGCAGGTTTAGGATTTTTCTTTTTAGGGATTCATTACATGAAAATAGGATTTGACGATTTTAGCAATCATATTAATTTAACTCAATATGCAGTTTCAGGATTTATAGGAGTGCTTATTTATGCGGGAATTGGGATTATTATTACAATAATACTTCAATCTAGCAGCGCAACATTAGCAATAATATTAACAGCTTTATCTGCGGGTCAAATAGAATATGAAAATGCTTTAGCATTAGCAATAGGTTCAAATATAGGAACTACTGTAACTGCAGTTTTAGGAGCTGTCAGCTCAAATTTAGCAGGGAAAAGATTGGCAGGTGCTCACTTAATATTTAATCTATTTACTGGAGTTGTAGCTATAGCCTTTATTTTCCCACTATCTTATTTTGTAAATTATTTATCAGAGATTATTGGAATAGCTTCAACAGATTACACATTAAAATTAGCATTATTTCACACAATATTTAATGTGATAGGTGTACTATTAATGATTCCTTTAATTAAAAAGTTAGAACGTTTCTTATTAAGAACTTTCAAAGAAAAGATTGATAAGGATATTGATGAACCTAAATATTTAAACGAAGCTATTTTAGAGTTTCCCGCAACTGTTATTTCGTCATTAATTAAGGAATCTAAGTATTTATATAAAAATGCAATTTTTGAAATTGTTACTCATGGATTAAACATTCATAGAGATGATATTAAATCTGATGAGAAAATTAAAACTATTATAAAGAAATCCACAAAAGGTCTCCATGTAGATGTTAAAGATTTATACTATAAAAAAGTAAAAACTATTTATGGTGAAATTTTAAAGTATGCATCTACTGCTCAAAAAAATATGGGCCTTACTGAATCTCAAAATAGTAAGATAACAGACATTAAAATTGCCAATCGAAAAATGGTTGAGGTTATAAAGGGCGTTAAAGAATTAAGAAGAAATATTAATTTGGCGCCAACTTTAAATAATAAGTATTTAATTAAAGAATATAACGGTTTTAGAAAAAAAGCAATTAAAGTTCTAAGGGTTATTTATAAGTATAGAACTGAGGAGAAAGCAGAAAAATATTCCGATAAACTAACCGAACTTAAAAAAGAAGCAAAAGCAAATAAAAAATTAAGTAATAAATCTATTGATAAATTAATTAGAAAAGATTTAATTACAATTGAAATGGCATCGTCATTATTTAATGATGATGCCAACGTGAATGATATTATCAAAAAATTAATTGAGGTTGCTGAACTTCTTTATGATGAGAAAGATTCCTTATTTGAAAATGAAGAAATTAAAAATTAATAGTTATTTGCTTCTTGTTAATAGTACTACTTAATCTTTTAATAATTCAATGTGTAATTAATGTTAACAAATATATTTTTTTAATAATCTTAATTTTAAAGGAAAAGACAAACGTCAGTTAAAATACTGAAGGTGAAACGGTCAGATATAATAAATAAAAAATTAATGTAAACTTAACGTTAATAACAGGTTTTAAAAGGTAAAATACATACATTTGAAATATGATTTAATGTTAAGTATTAACTAAAAAATAAAAAAGATGAGAGCATTTGTAAACATAGTTGTTATGTTGTTTTGTATTGCGGCATTTTCGCAAGAACAAAAAGTAGACTACAAAAAAATAGAGAATGATATAGTACAGGCAACCTATTATTTTGCTGATAATAATACAATTGTTGAACGTGAAGGATTTTTTAATAAAGAAGGAAAATTACATGACACTTGGATTAGTTATGATATGCAAGGAAATATAACTGTAACAGCAAATTATAAAAATGGTAAAAAAGATGGTGTTTGGACCTACTTTAAAAAAGATAAAATTAACATTGTAACCTATAAAGAAAATAAAATTATTAATGTTGAAGAAAAAGCATTGGTGGTTAACTAGCGATTAGAATTAATGTTTCTATAAAATTAAAAAAAGGCACTAAATTTTTTAGCGCCTTTTTTGATAAATAAGATTAAAATATTTTATTGTTTTTATATTAATTGCAAGTATCTTATTCTTTTTAATGAGAACTAAAAATTAAAACCAACAACTTAGGGGCTTTTTTAAAAAGATATTAATCAATTCCTAAATGTTCAAATAACCTTTGAATATCACTTGGATATTTGTTGCTTTGCTGTTCAGGGTTATTTTCAGAGGTATCATTTATGAAGCTTTTAGAACTTGCGATAGTGCTTTTAGAATCCATATTTGCAATTTTTTTCATGTCTAAAGTATTTTTTGATTTTTTATGTGTAGTTAGTTTTTTTTTCATTTTTTGTTATCCAAAAAGTATTTATAATTAATTTAACTATCACCTTTAAACGGGGTTAACTAAAACTTATATGAAATAAACTGTACTAATATTACTAGTGTAAAATTAAGAAGATAGAATTCAAAAAGTGTTGGTTTATCCATAAAAAAAGGAAGGATAAACCACACAATGCTTTGCTTGAACTTTAGTAAATTTGTGTAAAACTATTATTTGCCCTCTCCAAAATTATGAGAAACTATTTTATTATTGATAACAACCCCCATTCTATTCAAAGCATTAAAAATGTTTTAGAAGATTACTGTGAATTTAATTGCATTGGAGCTTCTTGCGATTACAACAACGCAATGAATACCATATTAAAAGAAACTCCAGATTTGGTATTTTTTAATATTGATAACGTTATTGAGAATCCATTTAAGTTAGCTCAGGAACTAAATTTATTTAATGATGATTTTCCAGTATTTATAGCAATATCTTCCTCAAAAGACAAAGTGTATGAAGTTATAAAAAATGGTTTTTTCGATTTTTTATTAAACCCGTTAACTGAATTAGAAATTCGCAAGTCTGTTTTAAAAGTGTTGAAAAAAATTCCAGCACAATCAAGAAAAAATATCTGTTTAAAATCTTATAAAGATTATCAATATTTAAAAACAGAAGAAATATTATTTTTAAAAGCCGATAATAATAACACCGATTTTTATATGAGTGACGGCAATATTATTAGTGCCTTTAAAACACTTAAAACATTTGAAGATATTTTGCCTATTAACTTTCATAGAATTCATAAGAGTTATATTATTAATAAAAACTATGTTTCAAGAATTCAATATGGTAAATTTTTGTGCACTATTAAAAGAAATAATTATGAAGTTCCATTTACCAAAACGTATATTGGAAACATAGAAAGTATAAATAAAGACTTATCAGAATTTTCTTACCAATCTCTAAATTAAATTTCCCTTTCATAAAGTAAGGTTTCACACCTGTACATTACCGTTTTACTAAAGAAGATATTTATAGTAAGGTTAACCACCTTAGATAAAGTACTTTAGTCAAAAGTTTAATCGCTTATAGTTCATAGGATTTCAAAAAAGGAAACCTTTGGAATGTAAATTTATAAACTGAAGACAAAATTATTAACATATTTTCAATTTCCTAAAACTCTTAATATTATGAAAGCAATTAAATTTATTTTCGCATTTTCTTTTTTATTTATGGCATTTACTTCATTAACTTCTTGTGCTTCTGATGATATTGCTGAAGATGAAGCTCTTTACACACAAGAACTTTTTGCTACTGGGGATGAAGGTACTGCTAAGTTGGATAATACGAGGGAATAATAAATTATTTAGATATAGTTAAAAATAACTTACTATAAGTTTTTAAAAGCGACTGTTTAACTTTTTAAACAGCCGCTTTTTTTAGTAGCTTTGTTTTCAAACTCCAATTATTGAATACAAAATTAAAATACAACCTTTTTTCGCGCATATTTTATGTATGTGTACTATTCACTTTCGTTTTTTGTAATAAAAAGCAGCCTATTGATGGTCAAATAATCAAAGGTGAAATTGATAGTGTTGAGAGTTGGATTCAGCAATCAAAAAATAGAAAATTTGACATAAACAAAAGAAAGGGTGCTTTGCAAAAAGCATTTAATTTTGCAAAAGGAGTATCTTCAGATTCTGTAAAGATTAATTATTTCTCAAAAATTGCCTTTGAAGCAGACAATTTAAATAGTGAATATTTATTCCGAAAAGTAAATTTTAAAGCATTGTCTTTAGCTACATCACTTCGTGACACATTTAAAATAGGAGATGCGCATTGGAATTATGCTTCATTTTACTCAAAAAAAGAAATTATTGATAGCACTTATTATCATTATCATGAAGCTTATAAAAATTTCAAATCACTAAAACATGAATATTATACAGCAAAAATGTTGTATAATATGGGTTATCTTCAGGGGCGTTTAAAAGATTATACGGGGAGTGAAGTTTTAATGTTTGAAGCTCTGACTATTTATAAAAAACTAAATAAAATTTTAAATATTTATCAATGTTATAATTATTTAGGTTTGATTTATTACAATCTTGAAGAATTTGATAAAGCAATTTACTATCATAATAAAGCATTAGAATATTTAAACGAGACTGATGATATAGGATTGTTTAAAGAAGGAAGTTTAAGTAATCTAGGCTTGGTGTATCAAAAACAGCATAAATATGAAGAAGCCATTGAGAATTTTGAAAAAGCATTAAAAAATAACAATTTAAAAAATAGGGATTTAAACTTTTATGCACGGTTAATTGACAATATTGCTTACACAAAATTTTTACGTGGAGATACAGCAAATGTTGCTGAAGAATTAAATAAATCGTTAAAAATTCGAGATAGCACAAAATATATTTCAGGGTTAACCATTGTTAATAGACATTTATCAGAGTTTTATGCGTCAAGATTAGATACAATTAAGGCAGTTTTATATGCAAATGAAGCTTTAATTTTAGCTGATAAAGTAGAGAATAATAGAGATAAATTAGAGTCATTATTATTACTTTCAAAAGTTGATACTAAAAAATCAAATAAGTATTTAGCAAATTATGTCCGTTTAAATGATAGCCTTCAAATTGAAGAACGCAAAATTAGAAATAAGTTTACTAGAATTCGTTTTGAAACTGATGAGTATATTGATAAAACAGAAAAGCTATCAGAGCAAAAAGTGTTAATTTCAATTGGAGCAATTATTACATTATTATTTCTTTCATTGGCGTACTTTTTGAACTGTCTCTTATACACATCT
>SDWL01000149.1 GCA_004195315.1 Lutibacter sp. | reverse complement strand
AGATGTGTATAAGAGACAGTAATATAACTGTATCCAAAATAACCAGCTACACCAATTCCTACAACAAATACAGCAACAAATATTAAGATGTATTTTACTAAGTTACTTTTCTTTTTTATAGGCATGTTTTGAGTAAAAACGTCATCATTAACGTCATCGCTTTCATTTTTAACATCATTTATATGAACTGCATGTTGTGTGTTTTTAAGAATATCTTCAACAGCCGTCCTATCACTTTTAATCTCTTCAATAATTGGTTTAGATTTTGCGAATTTAACCAAATCGGCACCTTGTAACACTTCTTTTAATTGTTGAATAGTTTCTTTTGATATTCCTAAATTGCTAGATTCATTAAAATCTATAATAGTTTCAATTAGCTCATTTGTGGTTGATTCCAAGGCTGGAATATTGATGTCTTTTTCAATATAAGTTCTTACAATATCTGTTAATTCTGAATAATAAATTTTAATTTTGTTTTGTTGAATCAGTTGCTTTTCATCTAATTCTTTTAAACGTTGTAATGCTTCTTTAATTGGAGCTATGTATACTTTTGGAGCTTCTTTTTTCTCTTTCTTTCTAAATATGAAATATAAAATAATTGCCAATAAGATTAAAATTGGAATAATCCACCACAAAAAATGTTTGTAATCATCGAAGGTTTTAGGTTCTTTCTTAATGGATTTAATAGGAAACATTTTTTGCTTTAACGTATCAACCTTAACCGTTGCAACATTTACCAAAAGTGAATCTGTAAAAAATTGTTTGTTATTAATAAGTACTAGTTGTTTAGGCACAACATATTGTCCGCTATCAAAACTCGTAAGTAAGTATTTCTTTTCAAGTCTATTTTTTAAAGTGTCTACAGATAAAGATTCTATTACCTCAACTTTTCCTAAACTATCTAATTGTAACTTAGGGAAAATAACATTGTTTATTTGGTTTACACTAATTTTTAATTGAATTTGCTCTCCAATTTTAATAGTAGTTGTATCTGTTTCTAATGAAACAGGATTTTTTTGAGCCAGCCCAATAAAACCAATTAATAACACTATATAAATTAACTTTTTTTTCATTTGTAGATTTTTCACCCTATTCAAAATCATCATCTATCTTGCTCCTTTATGCTTAAAATAACCTAATAATTTTTTAACGTAACTTTCGTCAATTCTAGAACTAATGGTTCCTGAACCGCTATGGTTAAATGATTTTTCGAAATAATCAACCGTTTTTAAATAGTGTTCTTGATAGCCATTTCTAACACTTTTTGAAGCTGTATTTACCATTAGTGTTTTTCCAGTTTCAGCATCAAGCATATTTACCATTCCTAAATTTGGAATTGTAACATCATGCTTATCGTAGATTCTAATTCCTGTAACATCATGTTTTTTTCCTGCAATTTTTAATGTTTGCTCATAATTATCATCCATAAAATCTGACAACATAAAAACAATTGCTTTCTTTTTCATTACACTTGACAAAAACTTTAATGCTTCTGTAATGTTTGTTTTGGTGCTTTTTGGATGAAACTCAATTAATTCTCTAATAATTCTTAAAACATGACTTTTCCCTTTTTTAGGTGGAATAAATAATTCCATTTCATCAGAAAATAAAAGTAATCCAACTTTATCATTATTTTGAATTGCTGAAAACGCTAAAGTCGCTGCAATTTCTGTAATGGTATCTCTTTTAAACTGTTGTGTTGTACCAAAAAATTCTGATCCACTCACATCAACCATCAACATCATTGTTAGCTCGCGTTCTTCTTCAAACACCTTCACATAAGGTTCGTTATAACGTGCGGTTACATTCCAATCAATTGCCCTAACATCATCACCATATTGGTATTGTCGCACTTCAGAAAAAGTCATACCACGCCCTTTAAACGAGCTGTGATATTCGCCTGAGAAAATATGATCAGACAATCTACGTGTCTTGATTTCTATTTTTCGAACTTTTTTTAGTATTTCTTTGGTATCCATTTATCTATTGTTGAATTGTTGAATTGTGTAATAGTTGAATTGTTCTAAGTGTTTTATAGCAATCTTCTTTTTAGAATAAACACCTAAACAGTTACACAAATAAATAGCCTCTATGGTACTTCTACTTCGTTAACAATTTTATTAATAATTTCTTCTGAAGTGATGTTTTCAGCTTCTGCTTCGTACGTAATTCCTATTCTGTGTCTTAATACATCGTGTACAACTGCACGAACATCTTCAGGAATTACATAACCTCTACGTCTAATAAATGCATAGCATTTTGCTGCCATTGCTAAATTGATACTTCCACGAGGTGAAGCTCCAAAACTTATCAATCCTTTTAAATCAGGTAAATTGTATTTTTCTGGATAACGCGTTGCAAAAATAAGATCTAGTATATATTTTTCAATTTTTTCATCCATATAAACCTCTCTCACAGCTTGTCTTGCTCTATTAATTTGATCTATAGAAGCCACCGCATTTACGCTATCATAACTTCCGGTTAGATTTTGACGCATTATTAACTGCTCTTCATTCATTTTTGGATAGTCAATTACAGTTTTAAGCATAAAACGGTCAACTTGTGCTTCTGGCAAAGGATATGTTCCTTCTTGTTCAATTGGATTTTGGGTTGCCATTACTAGAAATGGTTCATCTAATTTAAACGTAGTATCACCAATTGTAATTTGACGTTCTTGCATAGCTTCAAGTAAAGCCGATTGCACTTTGGCGGGCGCACGATTTATTTCATCTGCCAAAACAAAGTTTGCGAAAATAGGACCTTTTTTTATGGTAAAATCATTGTCTTTTACACTATAAATCATAGTACCAATTACATCCGCTGGTAATAAATCAGGCGTAAATTGAATTCTACTAAATTTTGCGTCAATAGCTTTCGCTAATGTATTAATGGCTAACGTTTTTGCTAATCCAGGAACTCCTTCTAATAAAATATGTCCGTTCCCTAATAAACCAATTAACAAACGTTCAATCATATGCTTTTGACCAACAATTACTTTATTCATTTCCATGATTAGTAAATCTACAAAAGCGCTTTCCTTTTCAATTTTCTCATTGATAGCTCTAATATCTACCGAAACAGTATTTTCTTCAATCATTTTTATAGTTTTTAATCGCGTGAATTTAATACACTCTATTACACTATGCAAATAGCAGAATATTTTTTTTAATTCTTGTTAAAAATTGGTTAAAAATATAGGAAAAAAGTACGATTTAGTACGATTTTAACATCATCTGCTCTCCATTAAATTCTCCATATGTAAAATGGGTAATCCAATCACCAGTATTTATATATTTAGAGTTTTCTGAGATTTCTATTTCAAGTGGTAAATGTCTGTGTCCAAACACAAAATAATCGCAATGTTTTTCTGTTAGTTTCTTTTTGCAGTATTGTACCAACCATTCATTTTCTTCACCTAAAAACTCCACATCTTCTTCCCCTGAAATTAGTTTATTTTTAACCGATAAATATTGTGCTAAACGTATTCCAATATCTGGATGTAGCCACTTATAAAACCATTTAGAAATTGGGTTGGTAAATACTTTTTTCATTCGCTTATACCCTTTATCTCCAGGCCCTAAACCATCTCCATGACCAATAAAAAAGATTTTATTATTTAATGTAAATTCTTTAGGTTTGTGATAGACAGGAATGTTTAATTCGGTTTCAAAATAATCACGCATCCAAAGGTCATGATTACCAACAAAAAAGTGAATTTGTATTCCGTTATCTCTTAATTCTGCTAATTTACCTAGAACTCTAACAAATCCTTTAGGAACTGCTTTTTTGTATTCAAACCAAAAATCAAATAAATCTCCTAACAAAAAAATAGCTTCAGCATCATTTTTTATTGAATCTAACCAACTTACAAACTTTTGCTCACGTATCTTACTTTTTTCAAAAGTAGGTGCTCCAAAATGTTGGTCAGAAGCAAAGTATATTTTTTTGTTTTTTATCAAAATTTGGTTTGATTAAGATTTTTAAAAACCCGAATTACTTCTAGTTTGTACTTTTTCCAATTCTAACACTTTTAAAATCATTGGATCTCTTTTTTGTGTTATCATAAAATAGCCATTATCTTCAAATAAATTTCGAGCAATAAAAGCATTCAGATAAGTTTTTAGATTTTCACTTTCTTTAGGGGAAATTGGGGTGTTTAAATCTAATTGATCTTCATATTCATTAAAAACTTTATTGTCTTTATCAAAATTCTCTACAAAATCATTTAATTCCCATTTACGCATTTCAACTCTATGGTTGTCTATGTATTTAAATACAAAGTTATTTAACCCTCCATACAACTTTGTACTATAAGTGTTTAAGGTATCAATAGAAACAAAAATATCTGGAATTATTCCTCCGCCACCATAAACAACTTTCCCTTTTGGAGTTGTGTATTTTAAATGATCATCTACTTTTATACTGTCCTTATATAAGAGCTCTCCATTATGGATTCTCTCAATATAATCATTATTGTATTTTTTCTTGTCATTTTTAGTGTATGGTTTTTGAATAGATCTTCCTGTTGGTGTGTAATAACGAGATGTTGTAAGCCTTACCGCTGAACCATCACCTAAATCCATTTCTTGTTGTACAAGCCCTTTTCCAAAGGAACGACGTCCAATAATAATTCCTTTATCATTATCTTGAAGAGCTCCTGCAATAATTTCACTAGCTGATGCAGAATTTTGATCAATTAGCACATACACTTTTCCATCTTCAAACTCTCCATTACTAGTTGCATACGATTTATCAACTTCTCCATTTTTATTTTTAGTAAAAACAATTAGTTTTCCCTCTTCTAAAAACTCATCAATAATACTATTTGCAATATCCATAAATCCGCCAGGATTCCCTCTTAAATCTAATACTAGAGAATTCATTCCTTTTAAAATTAATTCATCTAAACCAACTTTAAATTCATCATAGGTAGTTCTTGCAAATCGATCAATTTTAATGTAACCTAAGGTTTCATTAATCATATAATAAGAAGAAACACTTTTTATTGAAACTTCACCTCTAATAATTGGTATCTCTAAAATTTCATCAACAGAACGTCTGTAAACAGAAATATTTACTGAAGTTTCCGGGTCTCCTTTTAGCGATTTCATTACTGCATCACTAATTTTTCTACTACCTAAAATTGTACCAATTTCTTTGTCTTCAACACCTGCTTTATTGCTAATACTTTTTCCAAATAATGTATCTTTATCTGCAACAATAATTCGATCGCCTTCATGTATTCCTGCTTTTTCACTTGGCCCTCCTTTAATAACGCCCGTTACAACAACAGAATCTTCATGCATTAGAAATGAAACGCCAATACCTACAAATTTACCTTGCATACTTTCTGTTACACGTTGCAATTCTTCTTTAGGAATATATACAGAATGTGGATCTAATTTTACCAACATATTTGTAATAGCATCATCTAACAAACTGTCTACATTTACCTTGTCTACATAATCGTATTGTATATAATCTGTCTCTTATACACATCT
>SDWL01000148.1 GCA_004195315.1 Lutibacter sp. | reverse complement strand
AGATGTGTATAAGAGACAGATTACCACTTTTGCATTACCTTCACAAATTGAAGAAATTCTTATAAAACAATATCCCGAATACATATTAGTGTAACAATTTATGTTTAAAATATACTTATAAACAGTAAAGTCACAAAAAATAAACAAATGATAAAAAATTTTATAAATTTTGAATGGAAACAATTTTTTCGTTCATCGTACTTTCAAAAAGGAGTTGCCATTAAAATATTACTAGTATTTGCCGTATTATATTTTGGAGGAGCAGCTTTAATGTTGGGCGTTGGTTTGTTTTTTATTCTGAAAGAAACGTTGCCAAACCTTGATCCAATTGTTGTTGTAAATAATTTTTTAATTTATTGGTTTATTTTCGATTTGGTGATTCGTTTTTTTATGCAGCAATTACCTGTTATGAATGTAAAACCTTTAATGATAATTCCTGTAAAAAGAAATATTGTAATAAATTATTTGTTAGGGAAAACAGCATTATCTTTTTTTAATTTTATACCCTTATTCATTTTTTTACCTTTTAGCATTGTTTTATTAATGAAAGGTTACCCAGCTTTAAATGTGGTTTGTTGGTTTTTTGCAACATTGTTTTTAGGATTCTCAAATAACTTTTTAAATTTCTTAATAAACAAGAGTAACGTTATTTTTTATGTACTTATTTCAGTGTTTACAGGATTAATTGGTTTAGAATTTTTTGGTATTTTTAAAATATCCAGACCTATTGGGGTTGCTTTTAATTCACTTTACAATACCCCAATTTTGGTAATAATTCCTTTATTATTAATGATAGGATTGTATATTATAAATTTCAATTACATTAAAAATGGTTTTTACTTAGATGATACTGTATCTAAAAAAATAAAAGAAGTTAATGCAACTGATTTATCATGGATGGATAGATTTGGAAGTGTTGCAATATTCTTAAAAAACGATGTGAAATTAATTTGGAGAAATGCCAGACCAAAACAAGTTATGATGATGTCTTTCCTGTTTTTATTTTACGGTTTAATTTTTTTTACAAATAAGACATACAGTAATTCACCTGCTTGGCTAGCGTTTGCTTCTATATTTGTTACTGGTGGTTTTTTATTAACCTTTGGTCAATTAGTACCTTCTTGGGACAGTGAATATTATAAATTGTTAATGAGTCAAAATATTCCATATAAAAAATATTTAGAATCAAAGTGGTATTTAATGGTTTTTGGGGTAACGCTTTCATTTATATTAAGTACACCTTATTTATATTTTGGTTGGAAAATTTATGGAATGATTGCCGCTGGAGCCTTATTTAATATAGGAATAAATTCATTCACTACTCTATTTGGAGGAGCTTTAAATAGAGTTCCAATTGAGTTGAATGTAAAGGCAAAAGCTTTTAGCAATACTAACGGCTTTAATCCAACACAAATGTTAATTGCTTTACCTAAAATGGTTTTACCAATGTTATTGTTTTATGTACCTTATAAATTCATAAATTATGAAGCGGGTCTATTGGTTTTAGCATTGAGTGGTGTTCTGGGAATAGTATTTAAAAACTTTTTCTTAAATAAGATTGAGAAAATTTATCAAAATGGGAAATATAAAACGATAGCCGCCTTTAATGAAAAAAATAATTAAGATAAAATAGTACACAATGATAAAAACTACAGAACTTTCAAAAAAATATGGTGGTATAACAGTTTTAAATATAGAAAGCATAGAAATTCCTAAAGGACAAACATTTGGTTTGGTTGGTAATAATGGAGCTGGAAAAACCACCTATTTTAATTTACTACTTGACCTTATAAAACCAACAACAGGCCACGTAATTAATAATGAAATTCAGGTAAATACAAGTGAAGACTGGAAACCCTTTACAGCTGCATTTATTGATGAAACCTTTTTAATTGGCTATTTAACTGCCGAAGAATATTTTTACTTTATAGGGGAATTAAGAGGAATGAATAAGGCGGATGTTGATGCTTTTTTAGTACAGTTTTCAGAAATTTTCAATGATGAAATTATTGGAAAGAAAAAATATTTAAGAGATTTATCAAAAGGAAATCAGAAAAAGGCAGGGATTGTTGCTGCGTTAATTGGAAACCCTGAGGTTATAATTTTAGACGAGCCTTTTGCTAATTTAGATCCAACTACCCAAATTAGACTTAAGAAATTATTGAGTGAATTGGCTAAAAACAGCAATGCCACCGTATTAATTTCAAGTCATGATTTAGGCCATATAACTGAAGTTTGTGAACGTATTGTTGTGTTAGATAAAGGCAATGTTGTTAAAGATTTAAAAACTTCAGAAGAAACTTTAAAAGAGTTAGAAGCGTATTTTTCGGTGTAATTCAAATAAATAAGTAGTTTTTTGTATTTTTACAACCCTCTTACAATAATTGTACAGGATAATAAGTTAAAAGGTAAGTAAAAAACGATTTCTTTTGAAAAACAATATTATAATATTTGTAGGATTTTTAGTAGTAATTTTTGCTGTTGGTTGTTCCACTAAAAAAGACGCTTTTTTAAATAGAAGTTTCCATTCAACAACCACAAAATACAACGTGCTTTATAATGGAAATGAAGCTTTACGAATTGGTTTAATAAAATTAAACTCAAATTACGAAGACAACTACTGGGAACGTTTACCTATAGAACCATTAAAAGTAGACGTTTTAGCTTTGCCTGGAATGGCAAATGATGTAGATGATTCTCCGAAAGAATTTGAAAGAGCTGAAGAAAAAGCAGTAAAAGCCGTTCAAAAACATTCTATGGTAATTGCAAGACAAGAACGCAACAATCAAATTGATAATGCGTATTTGTTATTAGGAAAATCTAGATATTATTCTAAACGTTTTGTACCTGCTTTGGAAGCCTTTAACTTTGTAATATTAAATTACCCCAAAGCCGATTTAATTAACGAAACCAGAATTTGGCAAGCTAAAACTTTAGTTCGTTTACAAAATGAAGAACAAGCTATAGATAATCTAAAGAATTTATTAGAAAATAAAGAACTTAATAAAGAAATCAAAGAGGATGCACATACTGCTATAGCAATGGCATATCTTAATTTGGATAGTTTGCAACAAGTAACAAACCATTTAAATAAAGCGGTATTAACAACTGAAAATTTTGAACAAACAGCTAGAAATTTATTTGTTTTAGGTCAAATTTATAGAGAGAAAAAATTAATAGATTCTTCAAATATTTCATTTCAAAAAGTAATAGACTTTAAAAAATCACCTTTTAAATATAAGATTCATGCTCATATTGAAAACGCAAAAAACGTTTCAAATAGGGGAGAAAAGTTAGCAACCATTGAAATATTTAAAAAACTAATAAAAGATAGAGATAACCGACCTTATTTAGATCAGCTAAATTATCATTTAGGATTGCTTGTAAGAGAAGATGACTCAGAAAAAGCAATCACTTATTTTAAACACTCATTACAACAGAGTAGCAAAAATGATTTTCAGAAAGAGTTAACATATGAAGCACTCGGGAATTCATTTTTCGACAAAACATCTTTTTTAAAAGCTGGAGCGTATTACGATAGTATTTTGCAAATAACACAATCTAACAATACCAAACGAGTAAGAGGAATAAAAAGAAAACGAGACAAACTAAATGATGTTATCTTGTATGAAAACATTTCAAAAAGAAATGATAGTATTTTAAAATTGGTTGGTATGAACCAAAAAGAAAGAGAAACTTATTTTTCGGATTATATTGTAACTCTTAGAGCGAAAGACAAAGAAAAACAAGCAAAAATTAGTGCAGATTTAAAGCGAGCTAAACAGTCACAAAAAAAACTAGTGAAGTTAGATAATACGGGTAAATGGTATTTTTACAATATTCAAACCGTTTCCTTTGGTAAAGAAGAATTTAAAGCGCTTTGGGGAAATAGACCTCTAGAAGATAATTGGCGTTCAACGAGTAAAACTTTTGTAAATGTTAATAATGAGTTTTCGGTTGAAAATTTAAACGTTGTAGAAGTAGGAAGTGTAAAAAGATATGAGGTTTGGTACTATACTGATGAAATACCTACAAGTAAAGTGAAAATAGACAGCATTATAGCCGAACGAAATTCAGCGTATTTTAATTTAGGAGTTATTTATAAAGAGCAATTTAAAGAATTGGAACTTTCAACGTATAAATTAGATACGTTACTTACATTTAATCCGGCTTCAACTATTATATTGCCAACAAAATATCATTTATATAAAACATACAGTAGTCAAAATAATGAAAAAGCAAACTCATTAAAACAAGATATTATTAATGATTTTCCTGAGTCTAAATATGCTAAAATTATTTTAAACCCTAATAAAGGTTTAACTGATGCTACAACAATCACATCTGAAGATGAATATGCAATAATATTTTACGAATATAAAGATGAACTTTTTGATAGCGTAATTGAAAAATCCACTATTGCAATTAATAAACACGAAGGCGAAAAAATAGTTTCAAAATTCGAATTATTAAAAGCGTATGCTATAGGTAAAAAAGAAGGTATACTTGCCTTTAAAGAAGCACTGGATTTTGTTGCTATGAATTACCCGAATACTGAAGAAGGGAAAAAAGCCTTAGAAGTAATTGAAACCATAAAAACAAAAATATAATTAACCCCTTAAAAATCATAGTATTATGTTTACAGAAAAAAAAGAAAAATTACCATTAGTATCAGAGCGAAATGTTATAGGCAAAAACACCACAATTATTGGGGATATTATCTCAGATGGAGATTTTAGAATTGATGGTAAACTTGAGGGAACTGTAAAAACAACAGGCAGAGTAGTTATTGGTAAATCTGGAAGTATAAGTGGAAAAGTTGAATGCAGTAATGCCGATATTGAAGGTAAATTTTCAGGAGAATTAATTGTAAATAGCTTACTTACTTTAAAAGCAACCGCAACTATTTCGGGAGATGTTGTTATAAGTAAATTATCAGTAGAGCCAGGTGCTGAATTTAATGCTACGTGCGCTATGAAAGGTTCATCAGTTAAGGAATTAAATAATGGAAAAACCTCAAAAGAAAAAACAGCTTAATCGTTATATACAATTAACAGGTGTTGCTTTTCAAATGGGTATTACAATTACCTTGTTTACTTTTTTAGGATTGTGGCTTGATACTAAATGTGTTAATAATTATTCGTTATTTACAATTATTTTTTCTCTTCTAGGAGTTTTTTTATCGCTGTATGCTGTTATTAAACAAGCTCAAAATTAAACAAAGACTAACTATTTTTACATGTTTATACGATTTTTATCCATTTTTAAAGTTTTAATTCCATTTACAATCATTTTATATACAACTCATTATCTAATTGTTGAAAAAGCACTTGTGAGTCATTCTTTTTATTATCCACTATACTCTATTTATTTATTTTTATTTTTTATTACTGTACTTATAAGCATCACAATTGTCATTATTCATAAAAACTTTAAGGATATGACGGGGCTTGCCTTTTTAGCTTTTAGTGTTGTGAAAATGATGTTTGCAGTTATTTTTTTATTACCCTTAATTATGAGTGATTTAGAAAATAAAATACCAGATACTTTTAGTTTTTTTATTCCTTATTTTATGTTTTTAGCAATAGAAACAATACTTGTTTTGAAT